>DATESJ010000048.1:0-17300 GCA_035270885.1 Sedimentibacter sp.
TTAACTGCTAACAAAAAAATCACCGCTGCTCAATATAGAGATTTATTAAATACTAACAGAAAAATGGCTATTGCACTTTTGGAGCATTTCGATATGATTAAACTTACAAAACGTTTAGAAAATGACAGAATTTTCTACTAACTTTGACAATTACTTAATATTTTTCTTGACATAAACTGTTTTTATATGTAAAATTAATAAAAAAGTTTAATTTTTGTAACAAATTCATTTAAGGAGCGTAACAAATGAAAGTCTTGATTGTAGATGACGAACTTTTAATGATAAAAAGTCTCAAATACAGCTTGGAGCAGGATAATTATGATGTGGAATCTACTGCTGACAGCAATGAAGCGTTAAAAAAAATCTCTATGACTGAGTACGACATTGTGATACTTGATTTAATTCTGCCGGAAACAGACGGGCTTGAAGTGTGTCAAAGAATTAGAGAAACATCTAATGTGCCTATATTAATACTTACATCAAACAATGAAGATATGAATAAAATATTGGGATTAGAATATGGGGCTGATGATTATATGACCAAGCCTTTTAATATATTGGAACTAAAAGCAAGAATAAAAGCTATTCTACGTCGAACAAGAAACGTAAGCCATAAACCAAACGAACAAACTTTAGTGGTTGATGATTTTGTTATAAATGCTTTAGGAAGAAAAGTAAGCCTTCGTAATCAAGAAATAAATCTTACAGCCAAAGAATTTGATTTGTTGCTTTTATTAATTACAAATCCAGGCAAGGTATTTTCAAGAGAAGAGCTTTTGGAAATTATATGGGGTTATGAATACTTTGGAGATTTGCGAACTGTTGATGTACATGTTAGACGTCTAAGAGAAAAAATAGAAAATAAAAATAAAACATATGAATATATACTTACGAAATGGGGAGTAGGGTATTATTTCAGAAATAAGAACTAATTTAGGATGCAAGAATGTTCAACTGCTGCAGTGATTATAAAAACAAGCTTGCAGCTTTTTTTATTATTAAATTGAATTAAATTTATGAATTTTTTATAAAGAGTATTAAGTAAAATCAGCTTGAAATTGTTATTAGATTATGTTATTATAATTTTGATGGGGATAGATAGGTGCTGGTGTGCCTCCTGGTCTTCAAAATCAGTTGCGGGGCGTTTGTAGCGTCCTGGGTGGGTTCAATTCCCACATATTCCCGCCATTTAAGGAGAAATATTATGCCTAATAATGTATTAGTGTGTGTTACACGACAAAAAAACTGTGCTAAATTGATACAAAAAGGAGTAGAGCTGACAAAAGAAGAAAAAAGCTGTCTAAATGTTATACATGTGGTCAACGAAAATGACAAGCTTTTGTATGGCTTAAGCGACGGCGATGCATTAGAATATCTGTTTGAAATTACTAAAGAAGTTGGTGCAAATTTAGTTGTTAAAAGATCTAAGGATGTTATTAAATCAATAATTGAATATGCGGAAGAAACACAATGCACTCATGTTGTTTTAGGAAGTTCAAACAATCCTTCAAGTAATTTTGTTTCTAAACTTCAGAAAAAACTTCCTGATGTAGAATTTGTAATTTAGGTTACTGATATGGGCAGAATTTTATTTATATTAAAATTTCTATTTGATAAGAAGGTTCCACTGAAAGAAAAGTGGTGGGTTATTGTACCCCTTATTTACATATTAAGCCCGGCAGATTTAATACCTGCACCAATATTAGGGTTCAGTATTGTCGATGATTTAGTAATGTTAAGTTTTCTATTAACAAAAGTTTATGATAAAACTAAGAAATATTACTTTGATAATAAAAAAACCGAAGATGATAATATAGTTGAAAATGTTGAATATGAAATTAGAAAGGATGACGAAGAATAAGTTCATCCTATTTTATTTGTTGAAAAATAAAAAATGTCTTTATTTTTGTCGAAATTCTTGTTAATATATAGTTAAGAATATTCGGAGGTCGGCTTATGAATAATAATTACAAGATTATCCGTACTATTTATGAAAATGTATTCCAAAGGATTTTAGAATGCAAAGACAATGATACGGGTGCAATATTTTACTCCAATATAATAACAAGCAAAAAGATTATCAATTTAATCAATATTCAAGATTTGGAAAAAATTAAATCCAATATTTTAGAATGCTACAATACAGAGGATCGTATTTACATATTTACAAAATCTTTAGAAACAGATTGCAAAAAATTAACAGACTTAACAAAGAATAATCTCACTCTAAAGCAACAGTTCAATTTTGCTGAAAAATCAATAAATTTGGCTACCAATATTTACAATATGACAGATGTAGTTCAGCAAAAGATTCTTGATTTGGACAGACTATATATAGATGAAAACAACGATTTGATTGTTGATTGCAATCTTATATTTGAGCAGGAATACGACATAGCAGACAATGAAACCTTCAAAAGATTAGGTAATATTATACATATGGTTTTTTCGGGAGCTGAAATAGTTGATTACAATATATCTGATACAATACCACCTGATATATTAAAAATCATTGTAAGATGTCTCACTAAAGAGTATGTTTTCCCAAATGATGCTATGATAGAATTGAAAAAATCACCTATTTTCAAAATGATATATGGTGAGGAAATTGTTGAAAACTTAGAAGATAAACAAACTGCAGAGCAGCTTGTAATACCTGTTGTAAAGCCTGTTTTAAAAGCAGATAAAAGTATAGATGAGGAATCTGATGACAGTATTCTGAATATATATTTAAATGATGATGAAGAAATACCTGAAAAGAAAAAGACTATAAAAAAGGGCAATTTACATAAAGAAATAAAAAGGGCTCTTGTATCTTTGTTAATAGTTGTTTTGGTACTCTTAATGGGAAATACAATAATAAAAGCATTAAACAAAAACAAAGATGATGAAACAATAATCAATGATAATAAGCCACCAACACAAGAAACACCAACAAAAGAAAATCCTCTTGAAGATGAAGTTCTATCTGATTCAATGGATGTTCATTTAAATGAAGAGTTGCTTGAAGGCTTAGGATATACAGGAGCTATAGCAAAAAAAGACACAGATATATATGTTGAGGGAAATAGTTCAATGGTAATTGCAAATGATGGACAAGAAAAAGTCAGTGCATTGTTTGCAGCAGTTGATTTCAAAGATGAAAACTTTAACTACATGCTTATGAAACAAATAGGAGTATCAGCAAAAATAAAATCCTTATACGATACAAAGGTTCAAATAGTTTTTGAAGCATATAAGGATGGCGCTATAAAGTCTAATTTTCACACCTTGGTTAATTTATATGACGATATTTGGTCACCGGTTACAGTACCTATAAATGTAACTGATGCTGATGCTTTATATGTTTATTTAGAATATGAAGGTGAAAATAAAGTGTGGATTGATTCCTTGGTAATTGATGTAATAAAATAGTTGAGAACCTTCGAATATCTCAGATTAAAAAAAGAACATAAAATAAAGAAAGGAAGGAACGGTTCTGCCGTTTCTTTTATATGACGGGGAATGTGTCTTATCCTTATTTTCAAAGTAGGAAAGGAAAAATTATTAAAAAGAATTGTGAATTATTGAACTTTTTCTTAAAGTTTTACGTCTAATATATGGACTGATATGCAAGAGAGGTGGAAAATGGATATTATTAAAATGGAGAATGTCTCCAAGCTTTATAAATCAGGTCAATTACAGGTAGAAGCATTAAAGAATATTTCCTTTAATATCATAGAAAAAGAGTTTGTTTCTATTATGGGGCCTTCCGGTTCCGGGAAATCAACATTATTAAATGTTATAGGATGCTTAGATCATTCTACCGGTGGAGAATACGAATTAGCAGGAAATCAGGTTAATAAATTAAGCGATTCAAAAATGTCCGAGGTAAGAAATTTATTTATTGGATTTGTATTTCAAAGCTTTCATTTGTTGCCAAGGATGAATGCACTTAAGAATGTTGAAATTCCTTTAATTTACAGAGGGATGAGCATGAAGCAAAGAAGGGAGCTTTCTGAAAACGCATTGGAGCAAGTTGGACTAAAAGACAGAATGACTCATTTGCCTGCTCAATTATCAGGAGGGCAGCAACAAAGAGTGGCTATAGCAAGAGCTATCGTGGGAAACCCGTCGATTATTCTTGCAGACGAGCCTACTGGAGCATTAGATTCAAAAGCTGGTGAAATGATTATGGAATTATTCATAGAATTAAATGAAAAAAAATCAATGACCATTGTTCAAGTAACCCACGAAGAGGAGATTGCAGAATACGGCAGTAGAATCATAAGGCTTGTAGATGGTCAAATAGTATCTGATAAAGTAGTGGAGGGTAAAAATGTATAAAAAAGTTATATCAATAGCGGCGGTAATAGGATTAGTTTTTTTTGGAGGATATTTAACTGCAAAGCAGTTGGTTCCTAAGGATTCACAGACTTCTACAGGTCCAAGATATTCAACAAAGGCTGTTGAAAGAGGAGATATAAAACAAGGTGTAAATTTATCAGGACAATTAAATGGTAACTGGGGAGGCTCAATTTCAGCACCTAAACCAGAAGGTGTGACAGATTCCAATGGAAGTAGTGTATCAGTATCATATACAGTTGAAGAAGTATTTGTGGAGCCTAATCAAATGATTAAGAAGGGCGAAAATTTAGTACGTTTGTCTGCTGCAAATTTAACAGATATATTGACTGAATTAACTGACGGCATTCAAAAGAAGCAGGAAGAAATTCAGGTAATAAACGATAATATCAGTAAAAAGACAAAAGCTTTAGGTGATAAAATAAATCAGGATATAAACAGTGTCTATGATGTAAATGCATATAATGGCATAGTGGTAAGTTCCCCAATAAAGGGAAGACTTATGGATTTTACCATTGAAGAAGGTGAGAAAGTTGAAAACTCGCATGTTGCTACTATTGTAGACGATAGTATGGTTAAAATCTCATTTAAAGTAAATACATATGAATATGAAAGTCTTCAAGTTGGACAAAAAGTATTACTTCAGTACAGGAAGGCATTAGAAGGCGGAGGCTCTCAGGCCGCTTTTGATGGTTTTTATACAGGAACAATAAAAAAACTTAATTCTAATCAGGTACCTGCCGGAGATGCCATGACATACGTTCATAATGGAGTAATTGAAGCTGACAATCCAGGTCTAGTTCAAAAAGGAATGCTTGTTTCAATTTACACCGAAAATAACGGACTCCCTGTAGCTAGTTTATCTTATTCAGGTACTGTTGAATCATATGTAAACGAGGAAAAAGTATATACAACTCTATATTCTGACAACAATAGAACTGTTATTGCAACGGATGTACCTGTAAGCGAAAATGAATTTGTCGAAGCAGGACAGACATTAGTAAGAATTGCAGGAAGTGACGTAACTGAATCTATTCAACAGGATGTGGAAGAAATAATGGCTGAATATGATAAAGTGAAAGCCCATAATGATGAAATAGACAAAATCTACAAAAAAATAGACAAAGTAACTGAGCTTACATCTAAGATGATGGTTACAGCTCCTACAGATGGAATGGTAGCTTATGTTAATTATAGAGCCGGGGATGAAATAGTAGCAAATGAACAAAGCGACCAATGGTCATTGCAGTTGATGGATGTGTACAATACCGATGAGATGAATATTTACACAACTGTTTCAGATTTGGATGTTCTTTACGTTTCCCAGGACGCACCTGTTACGGTAACCGTTGATGCACTTCCCGGCGAAACCTTCGACGGAAAAGTTATGAGATTAGATCAGTATACTGACAGAGACGGAAAGACTGTATACAATGTCCAAATAAGTGTAGAGGGAAGAGAAGGATTAAGACCTGGTATGAATACCAACTGCTTTGTAGACTCTGGAGAATCATTGGATACATTGTTGGTTCCAATTGAAGCTATATTTGAAGAAAACGGCAAACAAAAAGTTGAAATTCTTCTTGGAGAAAATCAGGTAGAAATAATTGATATTGAAACAGGTCTTATGAATGATATGTTTGTAGAAGTATTAAGCGGTTTAGAAGAAGGGCAGCTTGTCGTTACAGGCTCTACTAAAGATTTAATGCCGAGTCAGTCTGTTCCGGAGAATGATTCATTTCTGCCCGGTACAAACCAATAAGGGGTGATGATAATGCAAGATAGAGGAAAAATTTCAAACCTTTTTGTAAGGTCGAAATTTTCTGCCATGATGGCATTAGACGGCATAACATCAAATTTGCTTAGAACATTTTTAACAGTCCTTGGTATTTCCATAGGAGTTGCTGCTGTAATTAGCCTCATGGGAATAGGCGAAGGAGCAAGAAGATCAATAGTTGCACAATTTGAAAGCTTAGGCGAAAATGTTATAGTAATTAAATCAAATGCAGAAAATGTTATGTTCGATATAGAAGAAACGGAATCATTGCCTGATAGGATATCAGGTATTGATTCTGCAACACCGGTAATTTATACTGAAAAAACACCCATTAGGTGGCGAAGAGATGAAAGCGAAATGAATATTGTGGGAGTAAATGAAAATTACCCCCAGATTAAGGACCACCCTGTGGTTTCTGGAAATTTTTTCACATCACTCCATGTTAAACAAAGGTCACCTGTGGTTGTTTTAGGCTTTAATGTTGCCAATTCACTATTAAGTGGAAGAAGCCCCGTAGGACAAACTATGAAAATTGACGGCATCAATTATAGAATTGTAGGCGTCTTAGGTGAAAAGGGTGAAGGTAAAGGCGAAGGAATAGATGATAAAATCGTAATACCTTATACATCGGCAATGAAAATAGCAAAAACAAAGGATATATTAGAAATATGGGCAAAATCTAACAGTGCGGAAGATGCGGAATTAGCCATGGTTCAACTTGGTAGAATATACAAAAGAAAAGTTGGCATGGGAAGTAATATAACACCCACTAACGGCAATGGTGAAGCGTCCGGTGAAGTGATTGTCGAAGAAGGTACTGATGTACCAATGCCAGAGCCTATGCCCGAAGAACCGAATGTACCAGGAGATAAAGAAAATGTTTTTGAAAAAGGTGAAGAACCTCTTACCATTACAAGTTTAAATAATTTAGTGAAGGAAGCGGATCAAGCAAATAGAATAATGACTGTACTCCTTGGAGGAATTGCAGCAGTATCACTTTTAGTTGGCGGAATAGGAATTATGAACATAATGCTTGTTGCTGTAACTGAAAGAACAAGCGAAATAGGGGTAAGAAGAGCTTTAGGAGCTAAAAAGGAAGATTTACTAATTCAGTTTTTATTGGAGGCTGTTTATGTAAGCATCATTGGGTGTGTAGTGGGAATTCTTTTAGGAGCCTGGGCAGTTAGTCTTGTATCAAAATATGGTCTTACTGCAATAGTAAGTTTGGATTCAATTCGAATTGCAGTATTTGTTGCATTGACATCAGGATTATTGTTTGGTGTTTATCCTGCAATAAATGCATCAAGCTTACCACCTGTAGAAGCTTTGAAAAGACAATGAAGGATGGGATGGGTATTAGAGGTTTTGATTTCAAAACCTCTTTTATTTTTTTATAATATAGTGTATAATATTATATATTAGATTTTGGAGGAAATTATGGATTTAAATATATCAATTGGGTTAAAATACAAGGAAGAAAAAATTGTTACAATGAATGATACCGCCAAAATTTTTGGTAGCGGGGCTGCTGAGGTTTTTGCTACACCTATGATGATTGGACTTATGGAAGCAGCATCTATGAATGCGGTAAAAGACTACTTACCTGAAGGACATTCAACTGTGGGAACTATGGTTAATATAAAACATATAAGCGCTACTAAAGTTGGGAAAAGAGTATGGGCAGAAGCAGAACTTATAGAAATAGATAGAAAGAGATTAGTTTTTAAAATAGATGCTTATGATGAAGATAAAAAAATAGGGGAAGGAAGCCACGAAAGATTTATTATTGATGAAGCAAAGTTTATGAGCAAGTTGTAGTATTTGCTTGATGGCAATGGATGAATATTAGTAAGGAGGGGAAATTTATGAGGTGTCCAAAGTGTAGTTATACAGAAAGCAAGGTTTTAGATACAAGGCCAGCCGATGATGGGTTTAAAATAAGACGTCGAAGGGAATGCATGGAATGCGGACATCGATTTACAACATATGAAAAAATTGAAGAAACTCAAATCGTAGTAATTAAAAGAGACGGCACAAGACAAGGTTATAACAGAGATAAAATAATTAACGGTTTGATTCGTGCCTGTGATAAGCGCTCTGTAAGCCTTGAACAAATAGAGGCAATTGCAGATAAGATTGAAAAACAATTGTACAATACATTTCAAAACGAAGTTTCAACTGAAGTTATCGGTGAATTAGTTATGAATGAACTGCAGGATGTAGATGATGTGGCATATGTAAGATTTGCTTCAGTTTACAGGAAGTTTAAAGATATTGATACATTCATGGATGAATTAACTAAGATCTTAAGCGAAAGAAGAAAGTAATTTAATTATCAAAAGGAGCTTAATATGTATATAAATTTAGATGTTCTTAATATTACAAATGGCAATACAAAGATTGTCGACACAGAATTCGGTAGGATGGATATTGAAAAAATAGAAGCAGGTAAACTTAATTTGGTAACCGGCAGAGTAATAGCTACAGACCCAATATTATTGTATGATGATGAATGCTACTCAGAGCATGTAAAGCCTGGAACATATAGCGTAAATATATATGTTGGTAAAGCTAATAAAAGAAAAATGCAAACTGTTGCTGCAGAAATTAAAATCAATGACAATGAACCTGTTAAATGGGAAATGGCATTATTGGAAGGTGAATCAGCAAAAGCTTTCGGTCACGATGAATTTATGGGTTATGAAGTTGAAAATGGACTTGCTTGCTTCATGGACGAAAAGGTTATGGAAATGCTTGATGTAATGAGCGAAGATGAATTAAAGGATTATGAAGCTAAAGTAAAGGATAGTGTGAGAAACTCAGATTGTTCTTGTGCTGATATTGTTATGGATGAAAAGACAGATCTTAATATGATTGTTTTTGCCAGCGGTTGGAATGATGGTACATTCCCTACATATTTCGGTTTTGATGAGAATAACAAACTATCAAGACTTGTAACTGATTTTATGGTGCTTGAAAAATAATCTTAAATAATTATTAATAATAGCTTTATATATATATACAATCTTGAAATGTTAATTAGATAGTGATAAAATAAATAATCTATTACATAACAAAAGGAAAATTATGAAAAAGAAAATCAACAAATTTGATATTGGACTTATTGCAATAATAATAATTATTAATGTTTTTTTTATTTTATATGGTGGCAATAATGCTGTGAAAGCAAATAATAAAATAGCATATATTTATTCAGAGAACAAATTGGTAGGAGAATATGTTTTAACAGATGATGTTAATGATGAAGTTAAAATAGAATCTGAAACAGGTTTTAATATTTTGCATATAGAAGATGGCCAAATATGGATACATGACGCCAGCTGCCCCGATAGAGTTTGTATATCACAGGGTAAAATATCCTATGACGGTGAAATAATAGTGTGTCTTCCAAACAAAATGTTAATAAAAATTGTAGATAACAACGAAGATAGTGAAATTGATTTTATAGCTAATTAGAGAGAGAATATTATGAATAAAACACAAAGATATATTTTTTTGTCGCTACTTACGGCGGCAGCATTGATACTTAGTATTATTGAAGGTATGATACCATTGCCCTACATTGCTCCTGGAGCAAAGTTAGGCTTATCTAACGTTGTAATTTTGACAGTTGTTGTTGTATTTGGTTTTAAGGATGCACTTCTGGTTGTTATAATTAGGAGTATTCTTTTAATGCTCATTGCAACAAATCCAATTACATTTATATATAGTATTGTAAGCGGTATTGTAAGTACAATTGTTATGTCCATAGGCTGTAAATATTTAAGCAAGATGTTTAGCCTAATTGGAATAAGTGTTCTTGGAGCTATGGCACACAATGCAACTCAAATAACTGTAGCTGCCATATTATTTTCAACTGTGAATTTATATTATTATTTACCCGTATTATCATTGGCAAGTATTTTTACAGGATGCTTTGTAGGTTATACAGCTATTTTTATAACTGATAATTTAGAGAAAACATTATTAAAATTAGGTAGAGAGGCTTAAGATGAGAAAAGGTGGTAATTCAATTTATTTAATTTTACTTATACTGACATCTGTTATTATAGGAACTATTTTAGGTAAAGCATTTTCAAGTTTTCTTCCCATTCTTAATTATGGAGAAGGGATAGGTTTTGGTCCTGCAACTTTGGATTTGAATATTTTTACCCTTACATTCGGATTCAGTGCTAACCTGACAGTTGCCGGAATAATCGGATTAATTGCAGGAATAATAATTTATAGAAAGCTTTAGGATTAATATGAAAAAAATAATATTAGCATCAAAATCTCCAAGAAGAATTGAAATGCTTAAAAGGTATGTTAATGACATAATAATTTATTCGCCGGATACATTAGAAAATGTAAATTCTTTTGACCAGCCTCAGACAACTGTTATGAAGGTTGCTTTTGAAAAGGCTTTGAAAGCTTACTTTGATTGTGAAGAAAAGGGACTGATAATTGCGGCTGATACAATAGTATATTTAGGCCAAATTATGGGTAAGCCTAAAAGCGAAGATGACGCTTTTGAAATGCTTAGCAAGCTTAAAGGAAAAACTCATTATGTGTTTACAGGCATTTGTATTATTGATACAGAAGAATCAAAAAAAATAGTGGATTATGAAAAAACTTGCGTTGTATTTAATGATTTCACAAGTGATTTTATTAAAAGGTACCTGAAAACCAATGAATTTATAGACAAAGCAGGAGCATACGGAATACAAGGCTACGGAGAATTATTGGTTAAAGAAATACATGGCTGCTACAATAATGTAAAGGGGCTGCCAATTACAAAACTTAATACTTTATTGACAAAACATTTTTCTCAAAACTTGCTGTAAACAAATCTTGCATAGTGGAGGTTAAAATGGACAATACTAATTATACCATAAAATCAATACCTAAGGACGACAGACCTCAGGAGAAACTTTTAAAATATGGAGCTAATACATTGTCTAACTCAGAACTAATCGCGGTAATTTTAAGGACAGGAACTAAGGAAGAAAATGTTGTTATGCTGTCTCAAAGAATTTTAAAGGAAAATGAAAAAGGTCTTCGAAACATTGCAGAAGGCACAATTGAAAAATTCAAAACATACAAGGGTATAAGTGACGTTAAAGCTGCTAAACTTATGGCCGTGGCAGAATTAAGCAAAAGAATGTCTACTTTAAAAATCGAAAAGATAAAAATTTCTTCTCCAGACGATGCAGCTGTAATAATGATGGAAGAAATGAGATATTATCAAAAAGAGTATTTTAAAATTATTCTTTTGGATACTAAAAATAATGTAAAAAAGGTTTCTGAAATATCCGTTGGGAGTTTGAACAGTTCAATAGTTCATCCCAGGGAAGTATTTCATGAGGCTGTAGTTAATTTATCCTCATCAATAATTTTGGTTCACAATCATCCAAGTGGGGAATGCGAGCCAAGTCATGAGGATATTGTTTTGACAAACAGATTAGATGAATGCGGAAAAATTTTGGGAATTAGGGTTTTGGATCACCTAATAATTGGTGATGGCATATATTTTAGCTTTAAAGAAGAAGGCTTAATTTAAAATGAAAGGAAACACAAATGGGATTTTTTGATTTTTTTACACAGAAAATAGGAATAGATTTGGGAACATCAAACACCTTAGTATATGTTAATAATAAAGGAATAATTGTTAATGAACCATCGGTGGTTGCAATAAACACATTATCTAATGAAGTATGCGCTGTAGGAAGTGATGCAAAAGCAATGCTTGACAGAACTCCTAAAACAATAAGAGCAATTAGACCTCTTCAAAGTGGTGTAATTGCTGATTTTGAAATAACAAGAGCTATGATTAAGTATTTTATAGCCAAGGCACTTAACAAAAAGAGATTTATTAAATCAAACATTGTAATAAGTGTTCCAGTGGGAGTTACTTCAATTGAAAGAAGAGCAGTTGAAGAGGTTGCTTATGATGCAGGCGCAAGAAAGGTAAAACTTGTTGAAGAGCCTATGGCAGCTGCAATAGGTGCAGGTCTAAATGTTGACCAGCCTATAGGCAATATGGTTATTGATATAGGTGGAGGTACAACCGAAATTGCAGTAATATCCTTAGGTGGAATCGTTGAAAGCGATTCTCTTAGAATAGCAGGAGATGATATAGATATTAACATCAAGGAATATGTCAAAAGCAAATACAAAATGGACATAGGTATTGTTACTGCAGAGAAAATTAAAATGGTTCTTGGAAATGCCAGCAAGGACTACTACGAAAAAAAGATAAAAGACTTAGATGAAGATGTAGAATATTCTATAGACAATGAAGATAATAAAGACAGTGAAGAGAATAAAGAAATTAACAATAATGATGGATTTCAACAAATGGAAATTAGGGGCAGAGATATTGTTTCAGGACTTCCCTTAAAAATGACCATAACTAGCGATGAAATAAGAGAAGCTATTATTGAAACTATAAATTCTATTGTCAATGCTATAAAAAGAGTTCTTGAAAGAACACCTCCCGAATTATCTGCTGATATTTATGTCAATGGGATTTATCTAAGCGGTGGGGGAGCTTTATTAAAAGGCTTGAATATTTATATTGAAAGACAAACTGGAATAAAGGTTTTTGTAGCAGATAATCCATTGCAGAGTGTTGCTTTAGGGGCAGGTAAAATTTGTGAAAATTTGTAAAGCGGTGTATAAATGAATTTTTTAAGAGATCATTTCAAGAGGGTATTATTTTTTCTTACAATTTTTATATTGATAATTATGATAGGGCTTTCATCAATAGGTCGAATTGAAGGTACTGATTTAGGTTTTTTTGGAGGCCTAATTTCAGGTTTTCAAAAATTAACATATAAGACAGGTATTACGCTTACAAATTCATTCTATTCAGTTCAAGAAATTGTAAAGATGAAAGAAGAAAATATAATGCTCACGGAGACTGTTTATAGTCTAAGGGAGCAAGTTAGAATATTAGAAAATATTGTTAACAAATCAGATGCCTTAGAAACAGAATATGAAATGATGAAGAACCTTTCCTATGATTATGTTATTGGACAAGTAATTGCCCTTGATGATTCAAATTGGTTCTCTAGATTTACAATTGACAAGGGTGAAAATGACGGCATAAAACAAAATGACATAGTTATTCAAGCTGTAAAAACAGATGAGGGCATGGTACAAATAGGTCTTTTAGGTATTGTTACCAAGACATCATCCAACTGGTCAAATGTTATTACCCTTCTTGATGAAAGCTGTAAGGTAAGTTTCAGAGATATTAACAACGATGAAAGCGGAATAATTCAGGGAAGTATTGACGGCAATGTAACAGGATATTTTTTCAACAGCAAGATAAGTGCCGGTGCAGGAGATAAACTTGTAACATCCGGAATTGGTGAAATCTATATTCCTGATATTTATATTGGAGATGTAATAGAAGTTGTTAAAACAACTGATGCTTCCACTCAGAGAATTATTGTTGAACCTGCTATTGAATTTACAAAAATAAACAGAGTTTATATATTGACTAAATAGTAGGTTTTGAAAGGCAGTAAATATGAAAAAAATTGCTCTTATGTCTTCTTTAATAATTATAGGTTTCATATTTCAAACATCATTTATTGGGTTATTCAATCTTTTCAAGGTCACCCCAAATATTACTTTAATTCTTTTAGTTATATTCGCTATGTTGTCAGATGGTTTAACCGGAGGGATTCTTGGGTTAATGACAGGAATTATGTTTGATGTAATGATATATGATATTTTTGGTGTATATACTTTGATTTATTTTTTTATTGGAGTAGTAATTGGAAGTTTCAGCGATGACATGCTCAGAGAAAATTACATCGCTTACAGCACAGTAACTGGGATTTCAACTGTAGTAATGCATATTTGCTTATACCTTATTTTGTTCTTTTTAAGGTTCAGAGTTCATTTGGCTGTTAATATTTTGCCGGGTATAATAATTGAAGCTATAATAAATTCTCTTCTTGTAATACTTATATTAAAAATTGTTATGTATTTATTTGATAGATTTAATCTAAAAGCATGAGGTGTTAACTTTGTTAAAGTTTTTTAAAAATCGTTTTAATATATTATATTTAATAATAGTTTTTTTACTTGTCATTTTAGGCTTTAGAATGGCAGTTCTAACCATTGTTGAAGGACAGGAATACAGACAAATTGCAGATGTAAAAAAAATTAAAGACATACCTGTAAAAGCACCTCGTGGTAAGATTTTTGATAGAAATGGAGTGCTTCTTGCTGATAATGTGTCAAGTTTTACGGTGCAAATGTATACAGATGAAATTAAAGCTAAAGACTTTAATGAAGTATCATATAAACTATCTAAAGTATTAGATGAAAATATGGAAAGACCTATAGATGATTTCCCTATTAAAATTGATACCTTTGATTATATAAATGAAAATATTGAAACAGTTAATAGTGATGATTTACAGTCTGATGAAATTCCAATTACTTACACCTCAGCAGAAGATAAAGTAATTGAAATAGTTAAAGAACACATTGATGAGTGGTTAAATTACAGCACTTATATTTATGGCGAAAATTTCTCTCCAAAACAAAGAGTTCATGCAATAATTATAAAGGATGAAGTACCCCTTAAATTAACAGATGGAAATTTTGAATATATAGACGAAATGCTTAATCCAATTGTTGATACACCCATTCCTTTAGAGGGTGAAGAAAGTGAAACACCTATAGAAAAAACACCAATAGAAATGTGGCTTTTAGAAAACAATTTAAAAGAAAATTTGAATGCTGAAGAAGCAGTAAAAAAGTTATTAATTAATAACAACAAATATTTGTCTTCAATATTTTCTAATTCTAAAATAAGAAGACTTTCCTATGAATTTATAAAAGAAAAGGGATATGGAGAAAATATAAAATTCAATGAGTTTTCATTTGTGCAGGATGAAGAATATGAAAATATCAAAAGAAATTTAAATGCTACTAATGAGGAAATAACTGCAAATACAACTGCTAAAGATGATTTTGTTATTTTAACAATGAAAAATTCTATTGATAATTTACTTTTGACTGTTTATGAGGATAAAAGTGAAAAGATTAAACCGGGAGCAATTTTAATAGATAGATTGAAAGAAATATATCCGGACTTACCTATACAGTTTGTTGAAAATGGCGAAACAGGATTATTTGAATATAGTGATTTAGACATTAGGAACAAATATTTTAATCAACAGCATATGGACTACAGTACTACCGCTTATGCTTTTGTAAAGGAAATAGCTTTTAAAAATTATGAAATATTATATAATTTAGTTACTGACGACAGTGTTAAATATTTTGCTCAAATAGAGCTTTTAAAGAATGTTAATCCTTTAATATCAATAGCCGAATGGGAATACACACCATTGAGGAACAAGAAAAGCTGGATTAACAAAAATGTAGAATCTGACAAGGAAATTGATGATTTCACAGCAAAAGAAGTATTTAAAATGCTTAGAGAATCTTTGGAAATAGCTGATAATATAAATGACTATGATATGCGTAATATGATGGTATTAAGAGAAAGATATAACAGAGTAAGCTTTCTTTCATACCATCCCGTTGACATTTGCTATAGCATTTCAGAAAAAACAGTTGCCATGATTTCTGAAAGGTCCCATGAATTAAAGGGAATAAATATTGAAATTGAACCACTTAGATATTATCCCCAGTATGAAACAGCATCACATTTGTTAGGCTACTTAGGTAAAATTGCTCAAGACTATGAAGTGCAAGAATATATAGTAGAAAAAGGCTACTCTAATGATGACATAATAGGAAAGACAGGACTTGAAGAAAAATTTGAAAATTATTTAAGGGGAGTAAAGGGCAGAAAAACTGTTGAAGTAAACAATGTTGGAAAAACAATTCGCTCAGTATCAAGTCAAGCACCTCTCCCTGGAGATGATGTATATTTAACTATAGACAATAACTTACAAAAAAAAGCTGAAGAATATTTAAAAAAGGGACTTGATGAAATACGTGAAGGAGGAGTTTTTGAAAGTCAGTGGGGAGATTTTGTCTTTAAGGATAAATACGAAAATGCTCGCTCAGGGGCCTTGGTTGCCCTTGATGTAAAGACAGGAGAAGTATTGGCACTTGCAAACTATCCTTCATATGATTTAAATTTATTTGCAACGGGTATCTCCACAGAAGACTGGAATAGCCTTTTAAACGAATCAAAGAACCCTCTTGCACCAAGGCCTCTTTATAACATAGCAATGCTTACAGCTATACAACCAGGCTCTACGTTTAAGATGATTACTTCCTTGGCAGCACTTGAAAAGGGAGTTGATCCAAATACAACTGTATATTGCGCCGGAACTATGAAGGTTGGAGACAGATACGTTAGCTGTTGGATTCACAATATGTTCGGGGGCAGGCACGGTTCTCAGACAATGTATCAGGCTATAATGAATTCTTGTAACTTTTACTATTATACAACTGTCCTTGGTGAAAACTTAGCTACTCACCAAAAGCATACGGTAAAGGTTAATGCTGAAGATATAATTGATATGGCAAGCAAGTTTGGTTTAAATTCAAAAACAGGAATTGAAATTGACATACCACAGGAAGCTTCCGGAGGAGTTCCAAGCATTGAAGGTAAAAAATCCAGTATGCGTGTTTATTTAAGAATCTTTCTTGAAGCAAACGTAGAAAGATATCTGCAGGATGGATTTGTAATAGACTCATCTATGAAAAATGAAATTGTTGAAGAAATAGTAAGCTGGATAGACAGAGAAGAAGCAATGACAAGGGGTGAGGTTTATGAAGGCCTTAAAGCCTTAAACTTGAATCCTGATAAAACAAATGACAATTATGTGCCATTAGTTGATATAATAAAATACACATATATAAATCAATCAACTTGGACTGTTGGAGATAATTTAAATATAAGTATAGGTCAGGGAAATAATGCTTATACAACATTACAGATGGCAAATTACACAGCCTCTATAGCCAATGGAGGTTACAGAAAAAACGTTAGTGTTGTAAAAGATATAAAGACCTATGATGGCAAGAAAACTGATTATATTCCATTAAGAGAATCTGAAAAAATAGAATTATCTAGCGATAACTATATAGATATTGTAAAATATGGGATGAAACTTGTTTCTTATGATGACAGTGCAAAGCCATATGCAAACTTTCCTGTGGAAGTTGGCAG
>DATESJ010000049.1:0-2140 GCA_035270885.1 Sedimentibacter sp.
TGAAAAGCACAAAAGCAAAATCAATTTCGTTTGACGGTAGTTCGCCAATGATAAAAAAGCACCAACTAAAAGAACTTGAACGTGCGTTGTGCTATGGAATAAACGCAGGCTTTCTGCTAAACTTCAGAACATCAGAAACAACGTACTATGTAAAACTAGAAGATTTAAAAACATTTATAAGTAGCACAGACAAGAAATCAATCAATGTAAAGGAAGTCAAAGAAATAGGAATAGAAATACCAACTCAAAAGCTAAAGGTAAATTACAGATATGATCTAAGTGTATTTGTAAAATAGGAGGAATAATATGAACAAAGTAATTCTTATCGGTAGATTAACGAAAGACCCAGTAATTTATGGAAATGTTGCAAAGTATACGCTTGCAGTAGATCGAAAGTTTAAACAAGAGGGGCAGCCGACAGCAGACTTTTTGCAATGTGTAGTATTTGGCAAACAGAAAGATTTTGTTGAACAATATTTGAACAAAGGAATGAAGATTGCTGTAACTGGAAGAATACAGACTGGAAGTTATGATAAAGACGGTCAAAAAGTTTATACAACAGATATTATTGTCGAAGATCATGAATTTTGTGAAAGTAAGCAACAAGGAAACTCTGCATATAAAAATGATGATCCGTTTAACAAAGATAGCAAAGACGATTTTGTTAATATTCCTGATGGAGTAGATGACGAAGTCCCATTCCTATAATCGACGGTTTAAGCAACAACAACAATGTAGGCAAGGAAATATAGGACAATGTAATGTAAGTTGTCCTAAATGGCTAAAAGGAGGCAAGAATGAGCAATAAAGTAATAGATATAATAAAATTTATACCATATGGACACGAAAACGGAATAACAGGTAGAGAATTACAAAATATTACACACTTAAATAATCGCAGAGTTCGAGAGTTTAACAAAACCGAACGAATGGATCATGTTATTTTAAACATGCAAGATGGAAAAGGATATTTCAGACCGACCGAAGCCGAGACAGAGTATAACCACCACAGTTTATATCAATCAAATATAACCAATTAAGACATCAGAAATGGTGTCTTTTTTGTATGCAAATAAAAACAATAAAAATACAATTTGCCTATTTACAACTACGTTCTATTGTGATATAGTATGTATAACAAGTAGACAAAGCACAGTTAAAGGAGAGAGTATGAGAATATTAGTAGCGTGTGAAGAAAGCCAAGCAGTAACGATTGAATTAAGAAAACTAGCGCATGAAGCATATTCATGTGACATTGAGGAGTGTAGCGGAGGACATGACGAATGGCATATATGCGAAGATGTGTTGCCATTGCTAAACGGATTTTGTAAATTTAAAACAACAGACGGTGTTGAACATGAGGTTAATAGTAAATGGGATATGATAATTTCATTTCCTCCTTGTACACACCTAGCAGTAAGTGGGGCAAGACACTTCGCAGAAAAAATTAAGGATGGCAGACAACAAGAAGGTATAGATTTCTTTATGAAGTTTGCGAATGCTGATTGCGACAGAATTGCCATTGAAAACCCAGTTGGAATTATGAGTAGCAAATGGATAAAGCCAAATCAGATAATTAATCCGTGGCAATTCGGAGATAGTTTTAACAAGAAGACTTGTTTGTGGATAAAAGGAATGCCGAATTTAGAACCAACAGATATTGTTGAAAAAGAAGAGGTTGTTACATTTAAAAGTGGGAAGAAGATGTCGAGAATGTTTAATGATAGTTTTAAACTTCCGGCACATGAAAGAGCCAAATTAAGAAGTAAAACATTTCCAGGAATAGCAAAAGCAATGGCAGAACAATGGACAAAGGAGGAATCATGAAAGAATTTATTGGAGAAAAAGTAATTGTAAGAGCAGACAGAGCAGGTGTATTTTTTGGAACATTGACAGAAAAAGACGGACAAGAAGTTGTATTAAAAGATTGCAGAAGAATTTTTTATTGGGATGGTGCTGCTAGTATTTCACAACTAGCAAAAGATGGAACATCTAAACCAGAAAATTGTAAATTTACCGTAATTGTTGATGAAATTCAAATTATGGGTGTTATTGAAATTATCCCATGCACAGAAAAAGCAATTAAATCTATTAATGGGGTTAAGATATGGATAAAATAGAAGAATTTTTGAAAGTTGGC
>DATESJ010000050.1:0-4515 GCA_035270885.1 Sedimentibacter sp.
GCTCCATGTCTTGCCATTCTTGTTGGTAATACACAGTCAGCCATGTCTATGCCTCTTTCAACAGCCTCGAATAAATAATCAGGGCTTCCTACCCCCATTAAATACCTTGGTTTGTCCTTAGGAAGTAAATCTACGGTGTAATCCATAACCGCACACATTAAATCCCTTGGCTCACCTACACTTAATCCACCTAAAGCATATCCAGGAAAGTCAATCTCGGTAATTTGTTTAGCACTTTCTATTCTTAAATCCTGATACATACCACCCTGCACAATTCCAAACAAAGCCTGATTCTCAGTGTTTTTGTGATATTCTTTGCATCTTTTTGCCCATCTTGTGGTTCTTTCCATTGATTTTTTTACATATTCATAGGTTGCAGGATATGGTGCACATTCATCAAAGGCCATCATTATATCGGAACCTAAATAGTTTTGTATTTCCATGGATTTTTCAGGGCTGATAAAATGCTTAGAGCCATCTATATGCGACCTAAAATCAACGCCTTCTTCTCTTATTTTTCTTAAATCACCAAGACTAAAAACCTGAAATCCACCGCTGTCAGTTAAAATTGGTCCATCCCAGTTCATAAATTTGTGAAGACCGCCTGCTTCTTTTATTAATTCATGGCCTGGTCTTAAATAAAGGTGATAAGTATTCCCTAAAATTATCTGAGCTTCTAACTCCTTCATTTCTTCAGGAGTCATTGCCTTTACAGTAGCCTTTGTTCCTACAGGCATAAAAACAGGTGTTTCTATAATGCCTCTATTGGTGTGAATTTTTCCTAATCTTGCCTTACATTCCTTGGATTCTTTTATTAACTCATATTTAAACATCTTTCACCTACTTTATAATCATTGCATCACCGAAACTGAAAAATCTGTATTCTTGTAAAACAGCTTCTTTGTATGCTTTCATAATATTTTCTTTTCCAGCTAATGCACTTACCAACATAATTAGTGTTGATTCAGGAAGATGGAAGTTTGTTATTAAAGAATCCACTACTTTATATTTGTAGCCCGGATATATGAAAATATTTGTCCATCCTTTTTGTGCTCTAACAAGACCTTCATCGTTGCCTATTGTTTCCAAGGTTCTATTGCTGGTAGTTCCTACGGCAATTACCTTGTGTCCTGTTTGTTTGGCATTATTTATTTTTTCTGCTTCAATTTCATTTAGCTCATAATATTCAGAGTGCATTACATGCTCATCTAAATATTCAGCCTTAACAGGTCTGAAGGTTCCAAGCCCTACATGCAAAGTAAGCCTTGCTATATTTACTCCCTTTTCTTCTATTTCCTTTAATATTTTGTCATTAAAGTGTAGTCCAGCTGTGGGAGCAGCTGCAGAGCCTAAGTTTTTAGCATAAATAGTTTGATATCTGTCTTTATCCTTTAATTTTTCATGTATATAAGGAGGTAGTGGCATTTCACCTAATTTATCTAATATTTCTTCAAATATACCATCATAGTCAAATTCAATAATTCTGTTGCCTTCTTCTAATATGTCCACAATTTTTCCTGAAAGCAAATTTTCCCTAAAAACAATCTCTGTACCAATTTTTGCCTTTTTGCCAGGTTTAACTAATGTTTCCCACCTTTTGTTATCTACTCTTTTTAATAAAAGAAATTCAACTAATGACTCAGTGCCCTTCTTCAATCCAAATAATCGTGCAGGCAGAACCTTAGTATCATTAATAACTAAGCAGTCTCCTTCATTTAAATATTCAACAACGTCATAAAAATGTTTATGTGATATATGGCCTGTTGCCTTATCAAGCACTAAAAGTCTTGAATGATCCCTTTCCATAATTGGAGTTTGGGCTATAAGCCTTTCGGGCAATTCGTAAGCAAAATCACTTGTTTTAAATTTATCTGTCATTTAATAGTTACTCCAGTATAATAGTGTTTTAGTATTTCATCATAGGTATAGCCTTCTTCGGCCATTTGTTTAGCTCCGTACTGGCTCATACCTATACCGTGTCCCCAGCCTCTTCCTTCAAAATTATATTGCTCTGAATTTGTATCCACTATAGATACCCCTTTAGAACTTATAAAGGCTAATTTTTCTTTGCTTAATTTTTCTGTTCCATCATCTGTTATGACGTACTTATTTGAAATACTTCCCATTTCATGCTTAATTTCATTGCTTGTTTCATTTGTTTCATTATTTTCTTCAGTTATTATATCAAGAATCCCTCCTCTTGATGGAGGAGTTTCATCTTCAATCAAAGGTATATATTCTCTTGTAAAATAAAATGAATTTCCATTTTCTATAGAAAACCAAGAACTTTTCAATCCCAATAGAAGTCTTGCATTTTCTTTCTTATATGAAATTTCCCCCGCATCGGTCAAAAATATACATTCTATAACTCTATTATTTTCTGAGATTTTCTTTATTTGAATTCCATATAATTCATCAACATCATTACCATCAAGATTTAAGTTTCTTATTATATCTTCTTTGTAATATGTAGTTTGCCAACTGTTGTGAGGAGAACCTGAATTATCTGAAAATTCATCCTTTACACCTCTTAAGTATGGTAGACTTTCAAACCAAATATTTTCAGAGTTTTCTGTTGAGCCACCACTGGTTGAATGATAAAATGCTTGAATTAATTCATTGTCATAATATATCATTTCACCTTCAGTGTCATTGACAGCCTTTGTTGTAGATGGTTTTTCATAATCATATCCCATATAGACCTGAGAATTTTGGTTGTCTTCCATATCGTAAACTTGTTTTGGTTTAATATTGTACACTGCATAGGTTCTTGCAGCCAAAGCTTGAGCCTTCAAGGACTCCATTCCCCAAGATGCAGAAATTTCATTTGGAACAACTCCATATAAATAATTTTCAAGTTCAACATGGTTTATTGTTATAAGTCTTAATTCATCAAGAATACTTAAGGTGATTTTGCCTCTGTATGCTCTGTTGTCCACCTTTATCATATTGTATTGTTCATTTTCATTGTATGATGAAAAATATATAGGCATGTCCTTCTCATACATAAAAACTGCTTTGTTTTTACTGTCATATGCAATTATATTATTTAAGTTTCCGTTAACATATTCTGCCTGGTAGCCATCGGAGTTTAATTCTTCAGCTAAGTTTTTGGCAGAATTTCTATCCGCAAAGTTACCGCCACTAATAAGATACCCATCCTTAGTTAAGTATGGATAAAACTCACTGTTAAACTCTTCTTTTAATTCTTCTGCTTCCATATTTGCTTTTTCAAAAGTCGAATAAACATTTTCGCTTAATAGAGCATGATAAGGACCAAAGATAGCCTTGCTGTCATCTGTAATATAATAGTTTCCTGTATAATATGTATCCATTCTTACATTTAGCATATTATCCAGACTAAAAAGTTCTTCATCATCATCATACAAAGTAATTTCATGGTATCCTTCAAAGGATGTCTGTTCGTTAAACAATCTTGGATACCTTATTCTCACTCTTACAGAACAATCATCTCCTTTCCCCAAAGCAGAAAATGTAAATAAATTAGCAAATAATAGGGTTATAATAAATAATTTAATCAGCTTTTTCATAATTATCCTCTATGCTTATTTGATCTTCTCTTTTTTTTATTTTATTAACATGTTTGTAACCCAATTCAGACACAACTCTTCCTCTTGGAGTTCGGTTTAAATATCCTATTTGAAGGAGATAAGGCTCGTATACATCCTCAATTGTACCCTTTTCTTCACCTATGGAAGCTGCCAATGTATCAAGACCCACAGGGCCTCCTTTATAGAATTCTATAATTGTGTTTAAAATTCTTCTATCTAATTTATCTAATCCTATTTCATCAATTTCAAGCATTTTTAGAGCTTTGTCAGCAGTTTTCAAGTCTATAACACCATGACTTTTAACTATCGCATAATCTCTCACTCTTTTTAATAGTCTGTTTGCAATCCTCGGGGTTCCTCTGGAGCGTTTTGCAATTTCTTCTGCTCCCTTTTCGTCAATTTGAATGTCAATAATTCCAGCCGAGCGAAGTACAATTTCTTTTAAGTCCTCTGTCTCATAAAAATCTAAATTGCACATTACCCCAAATCTGTCTCTTAAAGGAGATGCAAGCATCCCTGACCGTGTTGTTGCCCCTATAAGAGTAAACTTAGGTAAATCAAGTCTTATAGACCTTGCTGAAGGACCCTTACCAATTATAATATCCAAGGCGAAATCTTCAAGTGCAGGATACATAATTTCTTCTACAGTTTTATTAAGTCTGTGAATTTCATCAATAAACAAAACATCATTTTCATTTAAGTTTGTTAGAATTGCAGCCAAATCCCCCGCTCTTTCTATTGCTGGTCCTGAGGTAACCCTTATATTTACTCCCATTTCATTGGAAATTATATTAGCTAATGTAGTTTTTCCTAAACCTGGTGGTCCTGAAAGTAAAACATGATCCAGGGGCTGATTTCTCATTTTGGCAGATTCAATAAATATGTTTAAAACTTCCTTTACTTTGTTCTGCCCTATATATTGACAAAGCTTTTGAGGTCTTAA
>DATESJ010000051.1:0-8900 GCA_035270885.1 Sedimentibacter sp.
ATTCCTCTTAATCTTAAAAACAAATGATTTTTTTTGGTGTTGAATCCATAGGCAATGTTGATTCCATTTATAATAGCAGCACTTCCAGATGTTGCAGACCACAATATTACAAGCATACTTATGGTTAAATAAGGCTTGCTGCAGCTTCCTACGGAATATTTTAATACATTGTTAATAATGCTGTATACCTGCTCTGGAAGCACAGCAGATAAAGAACTTAGCAAATCATATATGTGTATACTGTAGCCACACAACATAGATATTGCAAGAATGAGAAATGGAAAAATACTCAAAATTAAATAATAAGACAATTGAGCACTTAACGCAAAAATATTGTCTTCTATGGTTTTATTTATAATCTTTGTTGTAAAAATAAGCCCTTTTTTAATTATCATTTCACTTTATCACCCTACATTATTATAAACATATTAAACATTTTTATTATGTTAAAAATTTATCAAAATTTTATGAAAATCACTTGATTATGCTTTCTGATGATGTTATAATAATATTATGTAAATGATAAAAATAATTGGAGGACAAAATGGAAGTTAAAAAGATTTGCGTAGTTGGAACAGGTACAATGGCAAAAGGTATTGTACAAACATTTGCTCAAGCAGGATTTCCTGTTATAGTTAAAGGTAGAGCTGGAAAAACATTTGATACTTTAGAAGCGACTATAGGCAAAGGCCTTGGAAAAATGGTTGCAAAGGGTAGAATGGAACAAGCCAAAATGGATGAAATATTGGCTAATATAACAAAAACTACTAGATATGAAGAATGTTCAGATGCTGATTTATTCATTGAAGCTGTTGCTGAAGATATGGCAACAAAACATGTTATGTTTGCTGACATTGAAGCAGTAGCTAAGGATAGTGCAATATTATCAACTAATACATCATCATTATCTATTACTGAAATTGCTGCAAAATCAAAAAATCCAGGCAGAGTAATAGGAATGCATTTCTTTAATCCAGTTCCTGTAATGAAATTAGTTGAAATTATCAAAGGCAAACTTACTGATGATGAAGTTCATACAGCAATATTTGAATTATCTCAAAAAATAGGCAAAACTCCTGTAAGTGTTGATGAAGCGCCAGGATTTGTTGTAAATAGAATATTAATACCAATGATTAATGAAGGTGTTGGTATATTGGCTGATGGAGTTGCATCAAAAGAAGAAATAGATGCTGCAATGAAATTAGGTGCAAACCATCCTATGGGACCATTAGAGCTTGGAGATTTAGTTGGACTTGATGTTTGTCTTGCAATCATGGAAGTTCTTTATAATGAATTTGGTGATTCTAAATACAGACCTCACCCATTACTTCGCAAAATGGTAAGAGCAAATCTTCTTGGAAGAAAAACAGGCAAGGGATTCTACGATTACAGCAGATAATTAATACACATATACACATACTAAGGAACGGCGTGCCGTTCCTTTTTCAATGCTTGTGATTATATACATATAAATTGGGATATAATGATAAAATGGATATATTGGAATAAATAGCTTGAATTATACTAATTGATTAATTATAATTAGGTTTATTAATAAATTACTATTTTATACTTAGATGTAGTATACTTAAGATATAAATATACGGGAGGGAAAAATGAGCGAATTTAATAACGAAAATGAAAACAGAGAATCAGTTAATTTTATTCAAAAGATAATTAATGAGGATCTGGCAAAAGGAACTTACGGTGATAGGGTACAAACAAGATTTCCCCCGGAACCTAACGGCTATCTTCATGTAGGCCATGCTAAGTCAATATGCTTAAATTATGGATTAGCCAAGAAGAATAAGGGAATATTTAATTTAAGGTTTGATGATACAAATCCTACAAAAGAAGATGATTCATTTGTAGAATCAATTATTAAAGATGTTAAGTGGCTTTGTCCTGAATGGGAAGAAAGAATTTTCTATGCTTCAAATTACTTTGGCAAAATGTACGATTATGCTGTTGAATTAATAAAGAAGGAATTAGCTTTTATTGATGATTTATCTGCAGATGAAATTCGTGAATATAGAGGAACATTGACAGAGCCTGGAAAGGAAAGTCCTTACAGAAACAGATCTGTTGAAGAAAACTTAAATTTGTTTGTTAAAATGAAAAACGGTGAATTTGAAAACGGTGAAAAAGTTTTAAGAGCTAAAATTGATATGGCAAGCCCTAATATTAATATGAGAGATCCTGTTATTTACCGTATACTTCGTGAATCACACCATAACACAGGCGATGAGTGGTGCATTTATCCAATGTATGACTATGCTCATCCTATAGAGGATGCTATAGAAGGAATTACACATTCTGTTTGTACTTTGGAATTCGAAGACCACAGACCTTTTTACGACTGGGTTTTAAGTAATATTGATGATTTTAAAGATGCACCTACAAAACAAATTGAATTTGCAAAGTTGTTTTTATCGAAAACAATGATGGGAAAAAGGTACTTAAAGCAAATGGTTGAAGAAGGATATGTAGATGGTTGGGATGATCCACGTATGCCTACAATTGCAGGCTTAAGAAGAAGAGGTTACACACCGGAAGCAATACAAAACTTCTGTGAAGCAATAGGGGTTTCAAAAGCTCAAAGTGTGGTTGATATTGCTATGCTTGAATTTGCCATAAGAGATGATTTGGGGCCTAAGGCTCCAAGAACAATGGCTGTTTTAGAACCAATAAAACTTATAATTACCAATTATCCTGAAGATGAAGTTGAATATTTAGAATCAGAAAACAATCCTGACAATCCTGATATGGGTAGTCGTATGATTCCTTTCACCAGGGAGTTATATATAGAAAGAGAAGATTTCATGGAAATTCCTCCAAAGAAATATTTCAGACTCTTTCCAGGTAACGAAGTAAGGCTTAGAAATGCCTACTTTGTAAAATGTGTTGATTTCATAAAAGATGCTGAAGGTAATGTAGTAGAAGTTCATTGTACATATGATCCGGAAACAAAGAGCGGCTCAGGGTTTACAGGCAGAAAAGTAAAGGGTACTCTTCACTGGGTTTCAGCAAAACATTGTGTTGATGCAGAAGTTAGACTTTATGATTATATGATGGAAGATCAAGATTACGACAAAACAAATTTCTTGGAAAAGTTAAATCCCAAATCTAAAGTTATATTGAAAAATTGTAAGGTTGAACCTTTAATGAAAGAACACAAAATTGGTGACAGATTCCAGTTTTTAAGACATGGATACTTTATGATTGATCAAGATACTAGAGAAGAACATTTAGTCTTTAATAGAATAGTATCATTGAAAAGTAGTTTTAAGAAGTAAGAGGTAGGGGGACACACCTCTTAGTATAGGGACAGTCTTTGCTGGTAAGAGGGATGTCCCCCATAGGTGATAAATGAATATACATGAAATAATTAAAAGCAGTTTAGTAGAAAATAAATTTATATATGGTGTTTTTACAAGCTCAAGGGGTACACCATACAAAAAAACAACATCCAGGTCAATTAACATTAAAGGCAGGGATTATATTCAGTTGGAGAAATTTACTGATACACAAGTCTTTCACGAGAATTTAGACTATGAGGAAGCTGTTGATATTTTAGTAAATATGATTATGAATGAATACCGCAATATAAATCTATTTACCTTGCATGCTGATTATCAAATATTGGTTAGCAAAAAAGGAAATATAAAAGTTTTGCAAAAAGAACCAACAAAACAATTAAAAAATGAAGAACATAACAAGCAAAAAC
Source organism: Sedimentibacter sp. (assembly GCA_035270885.1). Taxonomy (GTDB): domain Bacteria; phylum Bacillota; class Clostridia; order Tissierellales; family Sedimentibacteraceae; genus Sedimentibacter. Next base: position 3,728 of record DATESJ010000051.1, read on the forward strand.
AATACATAATAAATGAAAATGAGCCCTGTGACTTTTTAACCATCTTAGGAGTAATGAACGAGGATGGCCAGGTTTATAAGAAGAAATATGATAAATTCAAACAAATAAATAAGTTTTTGGAAATAGTTGATGATTCATTGGCGGGAAAAAACATTCCAGATGATTTTATGATTATAGATTTCGGATGCGGAAAGGCCTACCTTACATTTGCCTTATATTATTATTTTTATGTTTTTAAAAAAGCAAAAGTGAAAATTACAGGACTTGATTTGAAAGAAGAAGTAATTGAGTTTTGCAATGAAACAGCCAAAAAGCTTAACTATGAAAATCTTAAATTTACCTATGGAGACATACGGAATTTTGAATATAAAAATAAAGTAGATATGATAGTAACTCTTCATGCCTGTGACACTGCTACAGATGCAGCCCTTGTAAAAGCAATTACATGGAACTGTGATATAATTTTGTCTGTGCCTTGTTGCCAACATGAATTTTTTAATAAGATAAAAAATGATAATTTAAATCCTATGCTAAAACATGGACTTATAAAGGAAAGAATCTCCTCTTTGGTTACCGATTCATTAAGAAGTTTATTTTTGGAAACTAAGGGATATAAAGTACAGCTAATGGAATTTATATCTATGGAACATACTCCTAAAAATATACTTATAAGAGCAGTTAAAGCTAATAAAAACACGAAATCAGCAGAAATAGAATACCAGGAATTTAAAAAATTCTGGAATTTAAGTGACCTGTTTATAGAAAAATACTATAAACAAATTAATAAGTAAAAGATTAGAAAGGAGAACTATGGATAAAATAAAATTAGCTGCAATATCGGCCTTCGGTCTTGAAGCAATTGTAAAAAGAGAATTAACAGACTTAGGCTATGATAAGGTATTTACTGACAATGGCTGGATGTATTTTGATGCAGAAGCACAAGATATATGCAAAACAAATATTCATTTGAGATGCGCTGATAGAGTAATGTTGGTAATGGGACAATTCGAAGCATTAAGTTTTGAAGAATTATTTGATAAAACAATTGAGCTCCCGTGGGAAAAATGGATTACAAAAAATGGTAAATTCACTGTTAAGGGAAGGAGCGTTAAATCCAAATTATATAGCACACCTGACTGCCAGGCTATTGTAAAAAAGGCAGTTTCAAAAAAACTTTGTGAACATTATGATGTGCAGTGGATGCCTGAGGATGGAGCAGAATTTACTGTTTTAGTATCAATTCATAAGGATATAGCAACAATATCAATTGATACAACCGGAGCAAGAGAAGGTTTGTTTAAAAGAGGATACAGAGAAAAATCAATGACAGCTCCATTAAAAGAAACTATGGCTGCTGCCTTAGTGAAACTAAGCTACTGGAATAAGGACAGGGTATTGTACGACCCAATGTGCGGTTCAGGAACAATTGCAATTGAAGCTGCATTAATAGGAAGAAATATAGCCCCCGGTCTAAACCGCAAATTTGCATCTATGGAATGGCCCTTAGTCAAAGAGGAATATTGGAAGGAAGCAAAAGTTGAAGCAAGAAAAAATATTGATTTTGATTCTGAAATTAAAATTTATGCTTCTGATGTAAGTGAAAAAGCTATAAGAATTGCAGAAGAAAATGCAATTGAAGCAGGAGTAGATGATTGTATAGAGTTTTTTGTGAAGGATGTAAGTCATATTGAGAAACCTATGTGCCAATATGGAGTTTTAATTACCAATCCACCTTACGGTGAAAGAATGGGTGATGAAGAACAGTTAACTAAAATTCATAAAAAGTTAGGTCAAGTATTTGGTAGAGACAATACCTGGTCGGTATATGTGATTACATCCTCAAATAATTTCGAAAAAGAATTTGGAAGGAAAGCAGACAGGAAAAGAAAGTTATTTAATGGAGATATGAGAGTAGATTACTTTCAGTATTTTGGTGAAAGACCCCAATAATTTGTTAATGTATACATTCAGCTAAATTGTCATACTAAGTGGTAACTAAGGATTTTATAGCTGAATATTGATAATAATGATAATATTTCACCAAAAAACATTGAATTATATTTGTATTTATTGTAAACTTAGAATATGTAAATATATGTTTGATTTTCTTTAGTATTGTGTTATTATATAAACTACAATATTAAAAGGTGAGGCAACTATGATAGATGAAATAAGCGCAGGAGGAATTGTTTTTTTCAAGAACAACATATTGATGTTAAAAAAGTTTAACGGAGATTGGGTTCTTCCCAAAGGTAGAGTTGAAGAAAATGAATCTTTAAAAGAAACTGCCTTGCGTGAAGTATATGAAGAAACAAAAGCGAAAGCAACTCCTATTAAATACTTAGGCAAAATTAGTTACGAATTCAGCCGCACCTGTTACCTTGACAAAATACACATAAGAAAAGAAGTCCATTGGTTTTTGATGATGGCAAGAAACATGAACTGTACTGCTCAAAAAAACGAAGGCTTTGTAGATGCAAGATATCTACCCTTTGAAAAATCATTGACAATTGCCAGATATGACGATGAAAGAAAAATTATTAAAAAGGCTGTAGATGATATAGAATTCCACTCATATAAATAGGTGATGCCATGACGTTTTCTTCAAAGATAAAAGATGAGTTGTCAAGAACAGAAATAACTAATCAATTGAGTGCTAAAGCTGAAGTAGCAGCATTCTTAAGAACAGTAGGATACATAAGCATTAAAGGTCTGAATAAGGTGGAGTTTGAGTTTTCAACAGAAAATGCAGCTGTTGCAAGACGAATATTCAAGGTTTTAAAAATTGCCTATGATATTAATGCAACGGTAAGTGTTTCTAAGAGCAACAGATTAAAAAAACTGAATAATTACATAATTAAAATTGACGAAAATTTAACTAAACAGCTTCTTATAGATACGCAAATAGCACAAAACAATGATTTTAATATAATGAATTTTACTTATGAAATACCAGCAGAATTGTTACATAACGATATAGGTAAAAGAGCTTATATTAAAAGTTCATTTATGGGCAGCGGCTCAATAAGCAATCCTGAAAAGTCGTATCACGCTGAATTTGTTAGCAACAAGGAAATACAAAGCAAGACTCTTCAAGCGTTGCTAAAGGGATATGGAATAGGCGGTAAGAATATTTACCGAAAAAACAACTTTGTAACTTATATTAAGGAAAGTGAACAAATCTCTGATTTATTAGCACTTATGGGCGCAAACAACGCTGTTTTAAATTTTGAAAATATAAGAGCTGTAAAGGAAACAAGAAATCAAATAAACAGAGTGATAAATTGTGAAACTGCAAACCTTGACAAAATTGTTGATACATCAATGAGACAGATAAACAATATCAATATATTAAAAAGACATAAGGTTATAAACCAACTTCCGGATAATTTAAGGGAACTGGCATATTTAAGACTTAAACATAACAATGCTAGTTTAAAGGAGCTTGGACAAATGCTAAGTCCACCCCTTGGTAAATCAGGAGTAAATCACAGATTAAGAAAAATAGAAGAAATTGCTGAAGATTTAATTGAGCATGAGAAGAGAGGTGTAAAAAAGTGAGATCACAAAAAGTAGTTTTAAAGAATAAGATTGGACTGCATGCAAGACCGGCGGCTATATTTGTAAAAAAAGCAAGAAATTTTGAAAGTGAAATTATAATCAAAAAAGGCATTCAAGAAGCAAACGGTAAAAGCATTATTAGCATAATGGCTTTAGGTGCTATGAAAGGCGATGAATTAGTAATTATTACTAAAGGTTCCGATGAGGACAAATGCATCGCTGAATTGTCTAACTTGTTAGAATTTATGGAAGAAGAAGAAGAATAGAAAGAGGGTGATAACCCTCTTAAGATTAATGACAAATATATTGTCGATTTAGTCATTCCTATGAAAAACACATTTTGAAAGCAGACGAAGAATCTCATCTTTAAAACTGAGATTCTTCTCTCTTGCTCAGGATGACATAAATAAGGATTGTCAATAACTGGGGGGTTGAGACCCTCTTATTTATTGCAATTTAGGAAATATTAAGGAGAAAAAATGGAAAATAAAGTTTTAGCCATAGTAAATGGAAGAGAAATTAAAGAATCGGATTTAAAAACCTTAGTTCAGAACTTAGGACAAAATGCAGCATACTTCCAAGGAGAAGACGGAAGAGCAAAGTTAGTCGATGAGTTGATAATGCATGAGCTTATGTATTCAGATGCTGTAGAAAACAATTTAGAAAGCGAAGAAGAATTCATTGAAGTATTTAACAATATGAAAAAATCTATGCTTCAACAATACAATTTAAGGAAAATGTTCAATGAAATTGCCATATCAGAAGAAGAAATAAAAGCTTTTTATGATGAGAACAAGAGTTTATACAATAGACCTGAAATGGTTAGTGCAAGTCATATTTTAGTAGATAGTGAAGAAAAAGCAAATGAAATATTGGAAGATATAACAGATGGTTTATCATTTGAAGATGCTGCTAAAGAGTTTTCAAGCTGTCCATCTAAACAAGAAGGTGGAGCCTTAGGACAATTCGGTAAAGGGCAAATGGTAAAAGAATTTGAAGATGCAGCATTTGCAATGCGTGTAGGTGAAATAAGTGCACCTGTAAAAACTCAGTTTGGCTACCATATAATAAAACTTACTGAAAATTTACCTGCAAGAAATGCAGAATTTGAAGAAGTTTACCAAGAAGTTAAAGACAATTGTTTTGCAGTAAAACAAGAGAATGTATACAAAAGTAGAAAAGAAGAGTTATCTAAAAAGTACGACGTAGTAATATTTTAATAGAATGATCTAAGCCCTGAATATTTCAGGGCTTTAATATTGCAAAGTGATATAACTTATTTTCATAAATCAAGCAGTTGCAATGAATTTGTTTTATTATTCAATATTATTTATCTATGTTATAATTATTAGCGAAATGAAAATATATTAACAAAGAGGTATTCAATGAAAAAAATTAGTTTTATCAGTATTATATTAGCACTTATGCTGTTATTGGCTGTAGGATGTACAACAGAACAACCTGCACCGCAAGAAACTCCCGAAACCCCTGAAACACCGGAAGTTTTGGAGCCAAATGATGAATTTAATCCACAGATTTTATTTAACGGCTCATCGACATTAGCTCCTGTTATGGCTTCGATTTCTACAAACTTTATTGAAGGTTTTGTAAC
>DATESJ010000052.1:0-3196 GCA_035270885.1 Sedimentibacter sp.
AATAACGGGGTTAGCTATCTCATCTTCTTTTCTCTTATTTGCTGTTTTCTCGGGAGAAATAGGAGGGAATAATGTGGTTGCTTACTTGTTTGTAGGTTATTATATGGGGATTATTTCTTTGCTAAAAGAAGAAGAAGAAGACTACATTGAAAATCCTTTATTGGAGAGTAAATAATGCCTTTAGTTTCAGTTGTTATAACAACACACAATCGGTATAAAATATTAGAAGACGCTATTAAAAGTGTACTAAATCAAACAGTTAAAGATATAGAGTGTATTGTTGTTGATGATGCCTCTTCGGATTTAACTCAAGAACATTATGAACGAGATTCTAGAATAGTCTATCTTCGAATAGAGTCTCAGAGTTCAAAGGGCGCAAATCACGCAAGAAATGTTGGTGTTGTTAAGGCTCAAGGGGACTATATCGCTTTTTTAGATGATGATGATGTGTGGCTTCCCCAAAAAATTGAAAAACAATTGGCCATTTTTAAGCAACATCCCGAATCGGTTCTTTATTGTGGGCGTCGATTTGAAAAAAAAACATCAAATAAAACAAACGCTTTTGACGTTATTCCTCCTGCGAAACATGCTGGAGATATAAGTCGATTAATTTGTTGTACTTATGTAACATCGACTTCATGTTTAATGATTCCATCAAAAATTTTGAAAGAAGAAATGTTTGATGAGACGCTCCCTTTTTGGCAAGAATATGAATTAACTATTCGCTTAGCTCAAAAAGTTCCTTTTTTCTTTGTACCAGAAGCATTAGTGGTTTGTACAGATGATGTTCAAATAACGAATCGAATCTCGAACCGCTTTTTAGAATGGAAAAAAACGGTTTTATATATTAGAAATAAGCATAATTCTCTTTATGAAAAACTAACATTAAAAGAGAATTGGATGTATCATGGAATGCTTTATAAGGATGCGTTTAGACGTTCATTTCGTTCAGGCATAAAAAAGAATATTTTATTCTATGGCTTTTTACGACTTATTTTTGAATACATTCCTTCGAGAATTCTTAATTTATTTTGAGGGTTAAAATGTCGAAAAAAATTATTTGTTTTTATCCATCAATAAAAAAGGGGACTAATCATTTTTTATATAATCTTTCCACTCTTTTAGAAAATGATAATGATATAGAATGTTGGAGTTATAAAGAAATTAAGAAGTCATCACCGAAAAAATTATTTGACGCCAATATTTATCATTTTAATTGGTTTGATCAAAGCATAACTTTTTTTTCTTTTTTGAAACGATTATATTTTTTACTTTTTTTAAAAATAAAAAACAAGAAAATTATTTGGACCATTCATAATATTGAACCACATTTAAAACAACCAAAATACAATTTCATTTTACGAGAATTATTGATTCGCTTTTCTGATAAAATTCATATCATGAATTCAGATTCTGAAAACATTGTTTATCTTAGAAAAGTTAAATTCAAGACAGTTTGGATTCCTCATGGAGATTATTTTAACTCCTATCCAGAGAGCACAATTAATATTTATCAGCGATACCAAATTTCTTCTAAGAAAAAAATAATTCTCTTTCTTGGAGCCATTTTGCCTTATAAAAATGTGGATGTTTTAATAGAAGCCTATCAGAAAGCATTTCGTTTAATAGAGGAATGCCCAGTATTATTAATCTGTGGAAAAACAGAGTTAGACTTTTATAAAGAAAAAATTAAGACCCTCATTAATGGGAATAAAAATATTATTTATGATCCTAAATTCATAATAGATGAAGAAATGGCTGCTTATTTAAGAAATGCCACTATTCTTGTGGCGCCTTATAGTTATAAATCTGCATTAAATTCAGGAACAGTTCCACTTGCTTTTTCTTATGGAAAAACGATTATCTGTCCTGATATTCCGTATGTAAAAGATGTTTTAAAAGAATCTAATTGTCTTTATAGCTATCATTATGACAATCCTTTTCAACATAAAGAAAAACTTGTCGAAGCTTTTCTTGAGTTTTATAGCGACTTGAAAGATAGTACACGTTTTTGGGATAAAGAAAAAAAGGCTACATTATATATGGAACGTCATTCTTGGAAGGTTCATCAAAAGGATTGGATTTCTTTATATAAGGATTTATAATGTTAACTTTTATATTATTAGATTATCGATCTGCTGAACAAACCGTTACTTATATACATCATTTATGTGAAAAAATAATCAAGGTTCAAGAACCAATTTCTTTTGTTGTGGTAGATAATAGTGTTGATTCTTCAAACTTTGATTTTTTATCTAAAGCGTTTAAAACAATAGAGAAAAAAGAATGGAATGGCTCTGTTTTAGAAATAAAAGAAGTTGAAGGAAAGCCATTGTATTTATGGGCAAATGTTGAAAATGCAGGATACGCGCGTGGCAATAATGCAGGAGCAAAAATTGCTTTGGATTATATAAAAAGCGATTATTTATTGTTCTCAAATAATGATTTAGTTGTTCTAGATCCTTTGTTAGATTTGGATCGATTAATACTAGAACAAAAAAAAGAAGGTGTCGCCATTGTTGGGCCTTCTATTATTGGTAAAAATGGAGAAAAGCAAAATCCATATAAGGAAAAAAGCTTTTTTTTGAGATGGGGATTAGAGTATTTACTTTATCCATGTGGAAGTATTCTTCCACAATCTTATCGTTCAGGTGATGTATTAGAACCTTTTACTTCAAATCCAGTTTTTAGAGTGATGGGTTCTTTCTTTTTAATTTCTTCTTCTTCTTTTTGGTTAGTTGACGGAATGGATCCTCATACATTTTTATTTGCAGAAGAATTGATTTTAGCTAAACGTTTACAACAAGTAAATCTTTTAGTGCATTATGTTGATTCCGTTCACTTGCTTCATAATCATTCCACATCCATCAACAAGTATTATAATCAAACGGAACGATTAAAACAGCGATTTAAATCAGAACTATATTATTATCAAAAATATGTTGGTGTTGGAAAGTTCATAGTTTTTGTTGTTAAAAAAATATTTTCTTCTTATTTGATCCGTAAAGAGGGGACAATGATAATAAAAAAGACATTAAAGAAAACAGGATGTTTCAGTGAATAATAAAGTCATTTATACTGTGTTGACAGGATCTTATGATGAGTTGAAACAGCCACGTTTTATTCATCCAGACTTTGATTATATCTGTTTTACAGATGTATTAAACGAAGAATATAATGGTGTTTGGAAGTTGAA
>DATESJ010000053.1:0-4716 GCA_035270885.1 Sedimentibacter sp.
TATGCTATTATAAGTCCTGAAAAAATGCTTGAGAAAAATTCATATGATTGAAGTTTCTCAAAGCGTCTGGATACTGCCCCAACTAAAATTCCCGTAAAAAGGGCTGTGAAAAATTCAAACAACTGTCCTCCAAACATTACGGTAAAAAAAGCAGAAGACAACCCGGCATACAGTATAGAATATTTTTCTTTCGTATCTGTTCTTTTATTTATCTGTTCTAATTCTTCCAAAGCTTCTTTTAGAGTTAATAAATGCTGGGAAAGATTTCTTGAAATATTGTTTACATCATTTATCTTTTGTAAATTAATAGTTCTCTTACGGATTCTTTTTACAAATGTGTTGTTATCATCTCCATTAACGGAAATCGTAACATAAAAACCCGTAGGGGTAGCAATTGATTCTACTTCTTTAACATCGAAGGATTTGCATATAAATTTGATTGTTTCTTCAGCACGGTATGTTTCTCCTCCATTTTCAATTATAATTTGAGAAGACAATTTAATAACTTTTAATAAATTGCTAATATTCACTTCCAAAATATCACCCCGTAGCATAATTTAATGAAATTATATCATTGAAAAAACCATTATTCAATTAATTTTATTGCTATCAATGAAAATAATAAAATTATTTTACTTTTTACACCAAACCGAGGCTACTATCAAGATGGCAATGAAGGGTATCTAAGGCTTTAAGGATAAGATATTATTATTATTATTATTATTATTACTATTATTGATTAGTGGTGAATAAAATATATTTATATTTATTAAGAATTGTGGTATACTTGCACAAATGTAGATGGAGGCAATGATGAGAGAAAGGGAAGTTAAGGTCTTAAATATTGACAAAGAAGAAATCGAACAAAAACTTACGGATTTGGGAGCTGTTCTCGTAAAAGATGAAGATCAGATAAATTACAGATTTGATAGTGATGATGGTTTTTTGAAAAAAACTTATAAAGGTTATTTGAGGATTAGAATTACTAAAAATAATATATCAGGCGAAACTAAAAACACCATGACATTTAAGAGAAGTATTAAAAGAGATTCACTTAGAGTCAATGAAGAAATTGAATCAGACCTTTCTGACTGGGAAAGTACCTCTAAAATAATTGAATTATTAGGTTATAAACGAAAAAGACCTGGCTATAAACATCGAAAGTCATATATGTATGAAAATATTATGTTTGAAATTGATACTTGGGATGAAGAAACATATCCGAAACCTTATTTAGAAATAGAAGTTTCCTCTTATGAAGATTTGGAAAAGGCAATAACGCTTTTAAATCTTGACAGAAGTCAGATTACAACCAAAGCAATTGATGAACTGAGGAAAGATTAAGTTAAGATTATGATAAAGGCTTAGTAGGAGTGAAAGTATGATTTTAGTTGTAGATATAGGCAATACCAGTATAGTAATTGGTGTTTATAAAGGAAATGAACTTACCGGTAATTGGAGAATGGTTACTAGGAGCGAAAAGACATCTGATGAATATGGTATTTTCATATTAAATTTATTAAAATACAATGATATTGATTATAAAAATATAAATAGTGCAATTGTGTCATCCGTAGTACCTAATGTAATGTATTCATTTGAAAATGCTATGAAGAAATTTTTTAACATAGAACCCATAATTGTAGGTCCCGGAGTGAAAACAGGAATTACAATAATGACTGATAACCCTCGAGAGGTAGGAGCTGACAGAATTGTGGGGCTTGTAGCAGCATATGAATTATATTATAGCGGTGATCCTTTAATAGTTATAGACTTTGGAACAGCAACAACTTATGATGTTGTAAGCGAAAAGGGAGAATTTAAATATGGGCTCACATCTCCCGGAATTGAGATTTCTGCAGATGCACTGTGGCAAAGAACTGCCCAGCTTCCAAAAATAGAAATTAAAAAGCCTGATTCAATTCTTGCGAAAAACACTGTAACAAGTATGCAGGCAGGATTAGTTTACGGTTATATAGGACAAGTAGAATATATTATTAAAAAGATAAAAGAAGAAATGAACAATGAAAATATAAAGGTTGTTGTAACAGGAGGACTTGGAAGAATTATAGCCGATGAAACCTCCGAAATTGATATATATGATCCTTTGCTTTTATTTAAAGGATTAAAATTAATCCACGATAAAAATTATAAAAAATAAATATAATATATAAAAAGATTTGCCAACAAAAAACGCAAATCTTTTTTTGTGTTTAGATTTTTTTCAAAAACATCTTTTAAAATCAAAAAATTGTGTTATAATAATAGAACAAATGTTCGTTAAGCCCAAAAGACCTGCCAGCGGAACCGTCCCCGTGGCAGGTGCGCTGGCAGGTGGTTGGAGGTGATTTAGTGGGGCAGATAATAATGCATATTGATGTGAATTCAGCATTTTTAAGCTGGACGGCTGCATATGAAAAACAAATGGGAATAGAAAGAGATATACGGACGGTTGCCTCTGTTATTGGAGGAAATGAACAAAGCCGCCACGGAATTGTTCTTGCTAAATCAATTCCAGCAAAAAAGTTTAATATACAAACAGGAATGTCTCTTATGGAAGCAAGACAAATGTGTCCTAATTTGCTTGTTATACCCCCTAATTACAGCATTTACGTAAGAGCCAGCAAAGCTCTTAGAGAATATTTTAAAAAATATACTCCAGACGTGGAAGTTTTCAGCATTGACGAATGTTTTTTAAGGTTTACAGACATAAACAGGGAACAGGCCCTTAAACTTGCTTATAAAATGAAAGACGGTGTTCGGGAGAAATTTGGTTATACCGTAAATCTGGGAATTTCTGAAAATAAGCTTCTTGCCAAACAAGCAGGAGATTTAGAAAAACCTGACAAGTGCCATACAATGTTTATTGAAGAAATAAAGGAAAAGTTATGGCCTTTGCCTGTTGAAGAATTATTTATGGTTGGAAGAAGAACTAAACCGAAATTAAACAGATGGGGTATATATACTATAGGAGAACTTGCAAATGCAGATTATAAATTAATATCAACAATGCTTAAATCTCACGGCAGACTAATTTACAATTATGCCTGGGGAAGGGACATTTCAACATTTAAAGAAAGAGATCCAATTAAAAGTGTAGGTAACAGCAGCACTCTGAAATTTGATGTAACAGACAGGGAAACTGCTCATGTTATATTGCTGAGTTTAACAGAAACAACTGCATGGAGATTAAGAGAAGCAAATATGTGCTGCAGAGTTGTAAGCATAAGCATTAAAGACAAGGATTTCGGTTACAAGGCAAGGCAAAGAAAACTTATGTATTTTACAGACTGTACAAGAGATATCTATACCAATATATACAGCTTATTTGATGAATTATGGGATAAGAGGCCTATAAGGGCATTAGGAGTTCATGTATCAGACCTGGAATTTTCAAAAGTTAAACAAATTAACTTTTTCCAGGATGAATTAAGCTTGAAAAATGAAATTTTAGACAAGGCTGTAGACAAAATAAGGACTAAGTATGGCGATAACTCAATTGTTAGAGGAGTTTTTGCAAACAGTGATTTAAGACCTCTCTTAGGAGGTTATCCGGATGATGAATATCCGGGTATGAGCAGTATTTTATAGAGGTGAAATATGAAAATTATAAATGAGCCTATAAAAGTAATGGCTGTTTTTAATACAAATGGAAAAATAGAGCCGGTAAAATTTAGACTAAATGATAAAGTTGTGAGAATTGAAAAAATAATGAAAACATATGAAGAAAGCATCGTTGGAAACACAAGGATTGTATTTGTATGCCTTCATAATGGAAAAGATATTTTTGAACTTAAATATGAGCTAGACAGTAAGACCTGGTATCTGTTTAAAAAATAAGAAATGTCCCCCTTATACGTAATAAATTTGTAAGATTTGGAATGTTGTAATAATATGGAGTGAATGGTACAATATATTGTATTTAAAATCAAGGGGTAAGTACATGAGTGAGTTAGACTTATTGGCAATAGATGCTAAAGATGATATAGATATAATGAATAAGTTAATAACTAAATATGAAAACTTCATATTGAGATGTGCCTCATCAGCTGCCCGAGGATATATTTCCAAAAGTGATGATGAGTGGTCAATAGCTTTGTCTGCTTTTGCTGAAGCAATAAGGAATTATTCTGCCAGTAAAGGTAGTTTTTTGAATTTTGCAGAATTGGTAATAAGAAGGAGAATAATTGACTTTATGCGAAGTAAATCAAGATATGCTTCGGAGGTTTCAGTGAATCCTTCATTGTTTAACACTGATGTTCAGGATGAAGAAGAATATTTCATGCAGTCTGAAATTGCGAAAAAGATTTCAATTGTTGAAGATAACTCTATCAAGATGGAAATTACTCTTATTAATGATGTTTTTTCTGGATATGGTTTTTCCTTTATGGATTTGACCGAATGCTCACCAAAGTCCGAGAAAACTAAAAGATCCTGCGCAAAAGTTGTGGCTTATTTAATTAAAAATCCAATAATAACAAGTGAAATAAAAATTAAAAAGCAATTGCCATTAAATATAATAGTAAAAAACACAAAGGTACCCCGTAAATTGTTGGAACGTCATCGAAAATATATAATAGCAGCAGTAGAGATTATGTCGGGAGATTTTCCAAATTTAGCCGGGTATATGGGATATATTCGCCAGGAGTTGAATAGATGAAAGCAATAATAGTTGAAATTAAAGGAAAGCATGCAGCAATAATGTCTGATGATGGG
>DATESJ010000054.1:0-6547 GCA_035270885.1 Sedimentibacter sp.
GGTTGGCAAGGAATTTGATGTAACAAGAGAAAGAATACGACAAATTGAAGCTAAAGCTCTTAGAAAATTAAGACATCCAAGCAGAAGCAAAAAATTGAAAGACTATTTGGAATAGAATAGGAAGGGGGACACACCTCCTTATAGAGAGAGTCTTTGGTGTAGGAGGAATGTCCCCGTACTAATTGTCATTCTGAGCGTAGGCGAATTCTTCACTACGTTCAGAATGGCATTGTTTTTTTGAGGGGTAATTATGAATAGATTAGAAGGTATTAAATCCATGGTTGATCCATGCCAAAGTGCTGCAGATATAGGAACAGACCATGGTTATGTGGCAGAAATGCTTTTAAAAGAAGGAATATGCAAGCAAATTATAGCAACAGATCTAAACGAAGGACCATTAAATAGAGCAATAGAACATTTGACTAAATCAAATTTACATGATAAATGCAATTTTAGGCTTGGATGTGGCCTTAGAGTTTTAAATGAAGGGGAAGCTGACGCAATAATAATTGCCGGAATGGGTGGAGATTTAATTTCAGATATAATCCATACATCAAAAGATATAGCTCTTAAAGCACAGCAACTTATATTGCAGCCTATGACTGCAGTGAACACTTTAAGAAAATACCTATATGAAAATGGTTTTGAAATAATTGATGAAAGTATTGTAAAAGAATATCATCATTTTTATTTTATAATAAAGGCTAAAAAAGGTATAGCTAAACAAATGGATAATATTTATTTTGAAATTAGTAACATATTAATAGAAAAAAAAGATCCTGTAATGATAGATTATTTAAATAAAGTATTGAATACTAACGAAAAGATTATTAGCAGTCTTGAAAAAACAAAAAATGTAGAATATAATGAAAAAATAGAAAGTTTAAAAGATAAAAACAATAAAATAAAGGAATTAATAAGATGAATTTAAATTCTATAATTAATTTAATAAACGATGAAATTAAATTGAAGGCTCATGAATCCTGGGACAACAGCGGATTACAGATTGGCTCTAAAATGGTTTACATAAATAAAATTATGTTAACCTTAGACTTAGATTTGGAAGCTGCAGAATATGCTGTTAATGAAAAAGTTGATTTAATTATTACTCACCATCCCTTTTTTTTTAGCTCTATAAAAAAAATCGACACAGATACATATGATGGCAAGATAATTAAAATGCTTATTCAAAATAACATAAACCTTTACAGTATGCATACCAGTTACGATATGGCTGAAAAGGGTGTAAATTATGATTTAGCAAGAAAACTTGATATTTTAAATTATGATATTCTCCATCCAATCAATATAGACAATAGCGGATATGGGGGAATAGGAGAAATAACTCCTCGAAATATAGTTGACTTTACTAAGTTTGTAAAAGAATCTCTAAAAGCTGATTATGTGAAACTATATTGCGCTGATGATAAAAAATTAGTTAAGAAGGTTGCTTTTTGTGGGGGAAGCGGCAGTGAATTTATTGAAGATGCCATAAATTTAAATGCTGATGTTTACATAACAGGTGATATCAAATATCATCAGGCACAAACTGCAATTAAGAATGATTTGTGTATTATCGATGCCGGTCATTATAATACAGAAGTACACTCAATGGTTTCCTTAAAAAATATTTTAGAAAAAACTAATATAGAAGTAGTCATATTTACGAAAAATATAACAGCAGAAAAAATAATATAGGGGTATTTATGGATAAAAATTTTGAATATATGAGAGTAGCCGCAGCAGCACCTTCCTTAAAAGTAGCAGATCCAAATTACAATGTAAAAGAAATTGCTTCTATTTCGGTTAAAGCCGCAGAGGAAAATATTAGGGTATTGGTATTTCCTGAACTAAGTATTTCTGCTTATACCTGCCAAGATTTGTTTAAACAAAAAACATTAATAAAAGAATGTGAAGAAGCTTTAAAATATTTAATGGAAGAAACAAAGTATTTAAATATACTTATAGCTGTGGGTATGCCTGTAAGGGCTGATAATCAGCTATTTAACTGTGCTGTAATATTTAAAGAAGGAAAAATCCTTGGTGTAATTCCAAAAACATATATACCTAATTACAGTGAATTTTATGAAAGTAGATGGTTTGCTCCTTCGTATCATAGGATATCCGAAACTATTTTGCTTTGTGAGCAGGAAGTAATTTTTAATGAAAATTTGTTATTTAGGGATGAGTTATCATCTCTTTGCATAGGTGTGGATGTTTGTGAGGATTTATGGGTTTCTATTCCTCCAAGTTCTTACCACACTAGGTATGGAGCTAATCTAATACTTAATTTGTCAGCAAGCAATGAATTGGTAGGCAAGGATGATTACAGAAGAGATGTGGTAAAAATTCAATCATCAAAATGCTTTACATCTTATGTCTATTCATCTTCAAGTGAAGAGGAAAGCACTACTGATTTAGTTTTTTCTGGACATTGTATTATTGCAGAAAGTGGTAGAATATTAGAAGAAGACAATCTATGCAATGGATTTATTTATTCGGATATTGATTTGGAAAAAATAAATGGTGATAGAGCCTCTTGCAATAGTTATATGAGTAATATAGAAAAAAGAAATTATAAATATGTTAACTTTAATTTAGGTTGCAATGAAAATGATGAATTGGAACGATTTGTAGACCCAAGACCATTTGTTCCATCAGCGGAAGATAAAGATAGAAGGCTAAATGATATATTAAATATTCAAGCTACTGGCCTTTATCAAAGAATGAGGAAAATTAATTCAAAAAAAGCAATCATAGGTATTTCCGGTGGTCTTGACAGTACATTAGCATTACTTGTAACTGTCGAAGCTATGAAAAAGTTAAGTTTACCTCTAAAAAATATAATTGCTGTTACAATGCCGGGATTCGGAACAACTGACAGAACTTATAATAATGCTCAGGTTTTGATGAAGGAACTTGGGGTAACCATAAGGGAAATATCCATAAAGGATGCCTGCTTGCAGCATTTTAGAGATATAGGCCATGATATTAATAATCATGACCTTACATATGAAAATGCTCAAGCAAGAGAAAGAACTCAAATATTAATGGATATTGCAAATCAAGAGAGTGGAATAGTTGTAGGAACCGGTGATTTGTCAGAGCTTGCATTAGGATGGTGCACTTACAACGGTGATCATATGTCAATGTATGGGGTAAATGCAGGTGTACCTAAAACTTTGGTAAAATATATAGTTAGATGGTATGCTGAATTTAACACCACAGGTAAAATACAGAGGGCTTTAATAGATATAACTGATACTCCAGTAAGCCCTGAACTGCTTCCACCTGATAAGGAAGGAAATATCCGTCAATTTACTGAAAGTGCTGTAGGCTCTTATGACTTAAATGACTTTTTCCTTTACAATATGTTACATAATGGTTATGGACCTGAGAAAACATATTATTTAGCAAAAATAGCTTTTGAAGGGGAATACCCTGATGATATTATTTTTGAAACATTAAAGAAATTTTACAAAAGATTTTTTACTCAGCAGTTTAAACGTTCCTGCATGCCTGATGGGGTAAAGGTAGGCTCAGTAGGATTATCTCCAAGGGGAGACCTAAAAATGCCAAGCGATGCTTCTTATGAGCTATGGATGAAAAAATGTGAAAATATTAAATTGTAAAAGTTGGATAAATCTGCAATTGACATAAAGATAGTATTGTTGTAAAATATCAAAGAGTAAATTATACAGTCGCATGCTTTAAGCATGAGGAAAGTCCGAGCTCCATAGAGCAGGGTGCCGGGTAATACCCGGTGAGGGTGACCTTAAGGATAGTGCAACAGAAAGATACCGCCACATTAGTGGTAAGGATGGAAAGGTGAGGTAAGAGCTCACCAGCAATCAGGTGACTGATTGGCTATGTAAACCCCACCTGGAGCAAGACCAAAAGAGGACCTTGGAGTGGCTGCTCGTCACAGTCCAAATGGTAGGTTGCTAGAGTTTGCCGGTAACGGTAAGCGTAGATAGATGACTGTTTAATACAGAACTCGGCTTATGTATTTACTCACCAAAACGTATGAAAAAGGTGCCTTATAATAGGGCACCTTTCTTATAGAAAATTGTTATATCTTGTAACAAAACTGTTATATCTTGTAACAAAACTGTTAAGCTTGAATAATATAATACATGCCTAACAAAAAGGGATGATGTTATGTTTTGTAGTATAGTACCATGGTTCTTGCTTGGTGTTGGATTTGGAAAATGCAACGAAAGACGGAATGTTAGAGGTGCCAGAGGCAGATTTGATCCATGTTGCGACAGACGTAGAAGATAATAAGAAAACCTGAGACGCTTTTAGTGTTTCAGGTTTTCTTCATTGTAACATAGTTATTATTTGTTTATAGCAGCATTTTCCTGTTTGTTTATAATGCTACTTTTTCTTCGGATTTTATAAAATTTACTGCTATTATTGCAATGGTTATTAAAACAATAAAAGCTGCAAGTATCCAAATTGTAGGTATGGATATAAATTTAATCAGTATGCTATACAATAATGAACCAGACAAACCTCCGATTTGCATGGTAAATGATTTAACAGACAAGACAGAAGCTCTGATTTCATTGGGTGTTTCTGAATTAAGAATTACACCTTCAGGTATCATGGACATGCCGAACATTAGGTATATAGAAGCATAAAAGGCTATAAATAAAGGAACATTAGTTTGTAAAGCTGTAACTATCAATAAGAGAGCAATAAAAGCTCTCATAAGAAGGTACATTTTTCTTAAGTTAAACTTATATTTTTTGATGGTATTATTTGATATAATACTTCCTATCATTGCAGCTCCTAAATATAAAAAGGCCATTAGTCCTAATAATCTGGTGGAACTTCCATCAGGCAAAAATGTTATAAAGTGTGGCTGCCAATATGTTTCCAATGCGCTTAGAAAAAACCCCGTAGAAAAAACTGAGAGGAATATACATAGGATGGTAGTATTTTTGAAAACAAAGGTTGAGCTGTTCTTAACATGTTGTTTTATTGAAATGTGCTGCTTTTTTTCTGTAATGGCATTATCTGATATAAAAAGTACCGACAAAACAATAACAGTAATTGTTAAAATAACTCTTACAATTATATTTAAATCATAAGTTCCTATGGAAGAAAAAAGCTTATTTGATATTTCGGGGAAGAATCCTCCGGAAAGGGCACCTGCCGATAGGCCCAATGCCTCTAAAACTGAAAGTCTTGTAGTTATATTATGTAATTTGTCTTTGCCGAAATTATCTATGTAATAATCTATAAATAGTGCATCAAATGAACCGGAAGCAAGAGCCTTGGCTAAGCCATATAACATCATTACAATACATAGAACTATAAATCCTCTACCTATTAGTAGTAAGGCAAAACATAAAGTAAATATTATAAGTGATAAGACAAATGTTTTTTTACGGCCAAATATATCAGCCATTATGCCAGTAGGTAGTTCAAGCAAAATAACAGACAGGGCATAAAGACCTAAAATAATTGACAAGTTACTTAAGGAGGCACCTTTGTCAATTAAAGCTAAACTGAGAACCGGAGTAAGTAATCCTGTTAAATATGAATTAAGAAACATTATCAATGAGTAAATCCTTATTTTCATTTCTTTCCTCCCAAGGCAATAATTACAATCTATAATAATTATATATGAAAACGATATCTCAGTCAAGGTTATAAAAATAAAAGACGCATTTATATGCGTCTTTCTAATATTTATCAAAAATCTAAGTCTATATATTATTATTATTTATGAAGTATAGGGGATAGTCTCTTGTAAATTAACATTACCATAGCTGATGTAACAATACCTTTAAATATATTGAAAGGTACAACTGCATACATAATAAATGTTTTTAAATCTGTAATTGCTGGGTTTAATGCTTTTGCCATATCTATAAATGCTTGGATTGGTGCGCCATAAATTTTAGAGTATACAGGAAGCAACAAGAAATAATTGAAGAATGCTCCTACAACTGCTAAAGATATTGTTCCAACCACCATTCCCAATATAGCTGATTTAAATGATTTATGTTTCTTATAAATGTAGCCAGCTGGAACAATGAATGATAATCCTATTAAAAGGTTACCAATTTCTCCAATTCCACCTGTATCAGTTCCATTCAAGACGAAGTTTAATAGAATCTTTACTAATTCAATCATAGCTCCTGCTGCAGGTCCTAAGGCAAATGCTCCTAATAATACAGGTACCTCGCTGAAATCCAACTTATAAAAACTTGGTGCAAACCATAGCGGAAAATCCAGCAACATTAATAATGTTGCTACAGCTGCTAAAACTCCTACTTTTGCTATTACCTTTGTGCTTGTTCGTTTTAAAGACATTTCATTTTTCATTATTTCCTCCTTGTGCTCAGCACTAATTTAAGATTCGCAGAGGATATTCGCAGTCTCCAATTAGGGAAGAACATAAAAAATCCTCTGAAATCTTCAGAGGCGTCAAAAAATTGCTTACAATTTGCAAGAATTCTTCTTCCATCCAGACTATACTGTCGGTATTGGAGTTTCACCAATTCAACCTTTCGGCTCGCGGGCTTTTACC
>DATESJ010000055.1:0-6281 GCA_035270885.1 Sedimentibacter sp.
GAAAAACCTTACTCCTTGCAATACAATATTAATGAAAAGCTTAAATTTTGCGCTCTGATACCTAATTTTGAAACATCAACCAAAGAAGCAAGAAAGCTTCTACCTAAGAAGGTTACATTCAGTGATGCAGTGTTTAATATATCTAGGGTATCAGTTTTATTGAAGGCGCTGGAAATAGGTGATTTGAAATTAATAGGTATCGCATTAAAGGACAAGTTGCATCAAATTTATAGAGCTACACTTATTCATGAATGCGATGATGTTACTGAAATTTGTATTGTAGACGGTTCAACTGCAATATTTATCAGCGGCTCAGGACCAACATTAATGAATATAGTTACTGATGATAATTTTCCTGAAATAATTAAAGATGGTATAAGTAAATTAGAGCATGAGTGGGAAATAAAATTGCTGGAAACTGATAAAACCGGAGTAAAAGTTGAAATACAATAAGATGAGGTGGACATATGTTGAAAAAATATTTGATTGTAAGTAAAAAAATACTTCCTGATGTTTATGACAAAGTAATTGAAGCAAGAAATTTAATTAATAACGGAAATGTTAAAGGTATAAGTGAAGCAGTTAAAATTGTGGGTATAAGCAGATCTACTTATTATAAGTACAAGGATTATGTTTTTTCTCCTTCTGAGAATTCCATTGGTAGAAAAGCTGTTATTTCAATGATGCTAAGACATGAAAAGGGAGTACTTTCCAATGTCTTGAACTATTTATCTCAAGAAAACGCAAATATTCTTACTATTAATCAGAGTATCCCTATTAATGGCAAAGCATCTGTGAATGTATCTTTGGATATTTCTGATATAAGTAAATCTATTGATGATGTAATGTTGGATATGAAAAAAATAAAGGGTGCAACTACAGTAAAATTATTGTCAATTGAATAGGTGATATTATGTATGGATTGGTATTAGAAGGTGGGGGCGCCAAGGGAGCTTATCACGTTGGAGCTTATAAGGCTTTAAGGGAATTAAATATAGAAATAGGGGGAATTGCAGGAACTTCTATCGGAGCTATCAATGGAGCAATGATGGTTCAAGGGGACTATGACCTGTTGGAAAAAGTATGGTACAGTATTAATTCCTATGAATTATTTGATTTGAATTTACAGGATGTTAATTTTTCATATCTTTTGCATCAATCTAAAGAAATTTTAAGCAATCGTGGTTTAGATACAACAAAAATAAGAGAATTGTTCGACGCTTATATTGATGAGGATAAGATAAGAAATTCAAATATTGATTTTGGAATAGTTACTATTAACTTAACTGACAAAAAGTCCATGGAGCTTTTGAAGGAAGATATACCCCAAGGGAAATTAGTTGATTTTTTGATTGCCAGCGCAAATCTTCCTGCCTTTAAAATTGAAGAAATGGATGGCAAGAAATATTTGGATGGTGGTTTTTATAACAATCTTCCTATAGATATTCTTGCAAACAAAGGGTATAAGGATATTATTGCTGTAAGAACTATGGCAATGGGTATTGTTAGAAAAGTTAAAATAAAAAATATAAATGTAACATATATTCAGCCAGTAGAAAGTCTTGGTTCTGTTCTTGGATCACTTGATTTTAATCGAGAAAGAGCTGAAGGCTATATTAAGCTTGGTTATTTTGATGCCATGAAAGTTTTTAAGAAACTTAAAGGCTACAAGTATTATATAACTCCTTTTGAAGGAAACTTTATCAATATATTATTAGATTTTTATAATGAATATATTGAAAAGTTAATTTATGTAGGAAGTTTTTTGGGTTATGAAGATATATGCCATGACAGAATGTTTTTTGAGAAGATTCTGCCAAGATTAGAAACTATATTGGATATGAGAGGGAAAAATGACTATCAGGATATTTGTATAAGATTTATTGAAAATATTGCTGAAAAGTATGAAATTGAAAGATTTAAAATATATAAAGCAGAGGAATTCTTTAGATTGACTATTGAAAAGTTTAGAGAGGATCCTACTAAGTTTATAAAAAATGTACCGAATTTTGTTAAGCATAACAAAATATTGTCATTGGCTGTAAAGGATGATTTGATTATTGAGATTTTTGCGGAGCTATTCCTTTAGTCTTTGGGGCAGGAGAAATGCCCCTGTACTGAGGGGGACGTGACAAGAACCCCGTCCCCTCGTCAGATTTTATTTGAAGTAATCTACTATTCCGTCTGCTATTTTTCCTGCCATTGTATTTTGAAAACTTATGTTATGAATATTCATTTCTTCCTTAGGATTTGACATAAATCCAATTTCTATCAAGGCAGCAGGTGTTTTTGTTTCTCTTAAAACTTCAAAATTACGGTCCAAAATGCCGTCCCTGTAAACTCCATTTATTGTAGTAGCGTTTAAATATATTGCTTCGGCCAAATTGTAACCATAGGATTTGTCCTTGTAATTTATTGTATTGTAATAGGTTGACAAACCGAAATAATTACTGTTGTTTAAAGAATTGTGATGAATTGATAGCAATATGTCTGCTCCTAATTTATCTGCTAATTTGCCCCTTTCCTTATTGGCAATGTATACATCCTTGGTTCTTGTCATATAAACAGAGGCACCTAAAGAGTTTAGAATGTCTTTTAAATTGTTAGCAACATCCAAATTTATATGCTTTTCAAATTTACCGGAATAACTTATGGCACCTGGATCATGTCCGCCATGTCCCGGATCAAGTAGAATTACTTTACCTTCTAAAGGCAGAGCTTCCTTTAGATAATATTTATTGCACCATCCTATATATCCATCTTTAGTAACTAATTTATCCCACTCATTTTCAGAAGCAATTACTTTTACTATATCTCCCTTTTTAAGTGTTATAATTTTTTTGTATTCAACAGAAGGGCCTGTCCTTAAATTTAAAGAGTCTGTTGTTTTTTTGTAAGTTTTTTCTTCTTCTGCATAACTTTCTATGTCATGGGTAACCAGCCATCCTGCCACATAGCCGTAACTTTTGTCTTCAAGAACTATTTTATACCATCCGTTTTCCTCTCCAACTACTAGAAACTAGTCATCCTTATTACCCTGTGCAACTACCTTGCTGCTTAATGAAGCACTGTTTCTTATATTAATTTTATCATATAGTAAATAAATCTTTTCGGATTGTTGATACTCAATATCTGTTAACCAGCTTGCTATGTAATATTCGCTACCTTTATATTCAATAATGTGCCAACTGTGATATGTGTCTATGTATTTTGCTTTAGCATCAGGCAGCAACTGTCCAACTTGTTTAGAGCCTGTTGTAGGTGATGTTCTTATATTAATATTATAGTCTGTATTGTTTACAACATATTTTTCGGAAGGAAGAGTAATGAAGTATTTTTCAATCCATCCGGTTTTTCCGTTTTCAGCTTTAACCTTGTACCATTCATCTTTGTTGTCAAGAATTTCAACCTTGGAATTCATTTTTAAAGTATCTTTTACTTCAGAGCCAAGATTGTTGTTATTATATAGTGCAATATTTGATATATTTGTATAGCCGGTGGAGCCGTAGGCATATACATTTATGAAAAGCAATATAATAACTATTAATAAAGTTTTTTTCATAGGGATGTCCTCCTTTGTCTATTAAATTATACCATTTTTCGACAGAAATACCATTACAGTTACATTACATGAAGGGAAATGATTTGTTAAAATTAAGCTTGATACTAAGACACAGGTATTATATAATGATTTTGTTGAGAGGAGTGAGAAAATGAAAATATATAACTCATTATCAAGAACAATTGAAGATTTTAAACCAATAGATGAAAATTTAGTAAAAATGTACACCTGCGGACCTACTGTATATAATTATGCCCATTTAGGGAATTTGAGGATGTATATACATGAGGATATACTTGAGAAAAGTCTTAGATATTTAGGCTATAATGTTAAAAGGGTAATGAATATTACCGATGTTGGTCACTTGGAATCTGATGCTGATGATGGTGAAGACAAAATGCTTAAAGGTGCGAAAAGAGAAAATAAAACTGTCTGGGAAATTGCACAGTATTATACTGATGCCTTTTTTGCAGATATAGATAAACTTAATATAAAAATGCCTGATGTTGTGGCAAAAGCAACGGATTACATAGATGATTACATAATATTTATCAAAGGATTAGAAGAAAAAGGATATACATATGTTGCAAATGGTAATGTATATTTTGATATAACAAAAGCTAAAAATTATACAAAACTTTCCGGATTAGATTTAGACACCTTAAGGGTTGCTTCAAGGGAAGATGTTGAATATGATATTCACAAAAAGAACCCCCAAGACTTTGTTTTGTGGTTTACTAAATCAAAATTTGAAAACCAGGCAATGAAATGGGATTCACCCTGGGGTATTGGCTATCCTGGGTGGCATATAGAATGCTCTGTTATAAGTCTTAAAAATTTAGGCGAGCAAATGGATATTCACTGCGGAGGAGTAGACCATATTCCTGTGCATCATACTAACGAAATAGCCCAGACAGAAAGCTACACAGGCAAAGATTGGGTTAAATATTGGTGGCATGGTGAATTTTTAATTGACAATGATGGAAAAATGAGTAAATCAAGTGGAGAATTTTTGACTCTTTCTCTTTTAATAAAGAAAGGTTATAATCCTTTGACTTACAGATATTTTGTTTTGAATTCTCATTACAGAAAACAGCTGTCATTTTCATTTGATTCGATTGCTTCTGCGGAAAATGCGTATAATAAACTGAAAAGCAGAATTAAAAATATAAAAGATAATGCTCAAGGAAATATTGGAGAAAATACTGAAGCATATAAGCAATACAAAAGTGATTTTGAATCTTGCTTAGAAGATGATTTGAATACAGCAAATGCTATAACCGTATTGTTTGACTTACTTAAAACAGATAAGATAAACAATAATGAAAAGTTAAGCCTTATAGAGGATTTTGATAAGGTCTTGTCCTTAGATTTATTAAAAGAAGAAGAGACTAAAGAAGTTCATGAAGATTTAACTGCATATATTGAGGAAATGATTGAAAAAAGGCAAGAAGCAAAGAAAAATAAAGATTTCCAGTTAGCTGACCAAATAAGAGCAAAGCTTTTGGAGGAAGGTATCGTGCTGGAAGACACAAGACAGGGTGTAAATTGGAAGAAAATAAATTAACTAAAGAGTTTGAATTTTTAAGTAAAATAACCGAAGAACAAAAAAATGCACATATGTATTCACCGGCACAATTGGCCTATTTAGGTGATTGTGTTTATGAAATGTTGGTAAGATCCTATGTTTTGAGTCATCATGATATAAGTGTAAATAAAATGCACAGACTTACCGTTAAATTTGTTAAGGCTAAGGCACAGGCTTATATCTTAAGTATGTTAAGGGATGAACTTTCTGAAGAAGAACAAAAAATCGTTAAGAGGGGAAGAAATGCTAAGGTAACTTCTTCTCCTAAAAATGTTGATTTTATGGATTATAGATATGCAACAGGATTTGAAGCCTTGTTTGGATTTTTGTTTTTAAATAATGAAATTGATAGAATAATAAATATTTTCGATAAAATAATTAAAATAATATTAGAAAAGGATGATACAATTGCGAATAATTGAAGGAAGAAATCCAGTAATAGAGGCATTGAGAAGCGATGCTCAAATTGATACTATATTAATAAATAAGGAAGCTGCACAAGGTTCCCTTAATAAAATTTTCGAACTGGCAAAAGAAAAAAATATATTGATTAAAAATGTGGATAAGGCTTTATTAGACAGATTAAGCGAAAACAAAAGACATCAGGGAGTCATAGCGGAAGCTATGGAATATGAATATAAGGAAATTGATGATTTATTAAATTATGCTAAGGAAAAAAATGAAAAACCTTTTATAATAATTCTTGATGAAATAACAGATGTACACAATTTAGGATCTATTATTCGTTCTGCTGAATGCTTGGGAGCTCATGGTGTTATTATTCCTAAAAGAAGAGCTGCTCAGATAAATGGTGTTGCAGCAAAAACATCTGCAGGTGCAATTGAGTATCTTCCTGTTTGCAGAGTTACTAATATTAGCGAAACTTTGGAAGAGTTAAAGAAAAAGGGTCTTTGGATATATGGAGCTGACATGAGTGGCGACAAATATATTTATGAGGAAAAGTTTGATGTTCCGGTTGGTTTGGTTATAGGGAGCGAAGGTTTTGGTATAGGTAGATTAGTTAAGGAAAAGTGTGATATATTGGTTAAAATACCTATGAAGGGTAATGTTAATTCTTTAAATGCATCTAATGCTGCTTCTATAATTATATATGAAATAATGAAACAAAGG
>DATESJ010000056.1:0-5841 GCA_035270885.1 Sedimentibacter sp.
TCCTGATTGTGGGCTTAAAACGCGCTCTTGGGATGAAGTAAAACCAGCATTGAAAAATATGGTTCAAGCGGCAGATAATGTTAGACGTTCTTTGAAGTAATCATAAAAAATAAATTACGAGCGGAATGATTCCAATACGATAAGTCATTCCCTCGTCATAACACAAGTTTTTATGAACATTGTTTTACCTGCACCAACATCACCTAATAATAATATGGGTCTTTTGCTAAATTCTTTGACAGAAAAATTTTTCGATAACCCCTTTTTCTATTCTTTTTTCTGCTATGCCTTTCATTAACATATATTGCCAAAAATATTATTTAAATTAGAAAGAAGTAAAATTGCGTTAGTGGCTTGAATTCACAAGTTTAATTATTTCTCAATATTTATACATGTATTTTTCTAAAAAAATATGCTTATATCGCGATTTGCCATTAATTAGATAATGTCTCAGAATGAAGAGGGTTGCTATTCGTAAGGTGAAAAAAAATCAAAACATTAAAGAACTAGATTTTTCCTTTAAATTTTGTGGAAGTTACTTCCGAAGTTTCAAACAACTATTCACGAGAACAATTCATAAATGGATTTTCGCGGATTATCATACGATTATTTTCGCAAAAGCTTATGAAAAAGCCAACATAACCAAACAAACCAAATATCACCCACGCTGAGGTTCTGGATTGTTTTACTCACCTTGCCTCACAAGACTCCATGAGTAGCTCTTTTCAAAATATGGCAGTCAATGCTGTACAAATTTACATGAAGGTAGTGCATAACCAAAAAATGCCTGCACTTGCTCTGCGACCTCGCAGAGAAAAACGCCTGCCCACTGTTTTGAGCGAGCAAGAGGTAGCAGCCATCCTTGGGCAAATTGAGAATTTAAAGCATAAATGCATTCTTTCCTTAATATATTCAGCTGGACTGCGGATAAGCAAAGCTATTCATTTGGAACTCCATGATATAGATAGAACCCGTGGCCTCATCACAATTAAGCAATCTAAATTAGAGGCTCATAAGTCTAGAAAATATTTGTTTGAAGGGCAATCAGGGGGTCTATATTCAGATAGAAGTATTCAAAATATCTTGAAATAAAGCAGGTATAACAAAACACACGACAGTTCATTCATACAACATAGTTTTGCCACTCACCTATTGGAAAAAGGGACCGATTTAAGGTATATTCAAGAGATATTGGGGCATAGCAGCTCCAAAACAACTGAATTTTATACTCATGTTTCTAAGAAAATGATTGGCGCAATCAGGAGCCATTTTGACGATTTGGACATTTAGAGAAAACATTCGTAATACTACCTTATTTGGCAGGATATGCGCAACTGAGTTTCGTAATATATGCTATTTTTGAGTGGATAGACGCAATCGGGGTAAGATGAAAATAGACGACATATTGCGTCTATTTGGGAGTTATGGGCAAAAATAAAGAAGAGACCTGCATATAGTAGATTATGAAAAATAGAAAAAGTAAAAATCCTTGGATAATTAGCACTGGTTCTGGAATTTTAGCTGTTCTGGGAATTAGGCTGATTGATTTTTTTGTTGGAACTAAAATCCTATCTTCAATTTGGAAAGGAATAGTTTGGATATTTACTACAATTGGAAATTTCTTTACTCAAAAATTTGAAGTAACATTATTGTTTTTAATACTTCTCCCAGTTGTAGTTATAGGAGTAATACTATTGGTTCTTTGGATTATATCTAAATTTCAAGAAGCAAATTCAGACTCTACAACTCCACGAATTCCATTTTTAAATTATACACAAGACATTTTTGAAGGTATTATGTATCGTTGGGAATATGAAAAGCTTTATTCAGGAAAATATCAAATAACAAATATCTCATTGTATTGTCCTACTTGTAAGTGCTCAATTGTATATGACAGTTGCCCTGTTTGTAAAAAGTATTACGGTCATAATCGAGTAGATAACGCACAAGTTGAAGCATTAATTAGACATAGAATAGAAAATAAAAAACAATATGGATATTAATCAAACATTGAAACTTAAAGAAATTGACCAGTTAGACTCTGCGATACTACAGTTTTCAAAAAACACTTTAATTACAAAACGCATTTGTGCATCTTTATTGGTTGCAATAATTGCTATTATACTGAGAGTAACAGATGATAAATTAGATTTTTCGATATATGTGGCTAGTGCAGTAACTTTATTGATTTTCTGGATTATAGATTCTAATTCTTACTATTATCAACGATTACTTAGAATAAGAATGAGTAAAATAGTAAAAGAATTAAAAAATGATGATTTAGTTATTGGTTTTGGAATGCCTTTGAAAAAAGATGAAAAAATCACTTGGGGAAAATCATTATTTAATAGCTCGCAACTATTTTATTTACTCTCAATATTCGTAGTTGTAGCTGTTGCAATATGTGACTCAATTGAATTATTTTAGAAAAACATGGAAACTAAAATATTTATTAGCTATACACTAAAAGATGGAATTCTGAACATGGATTTTTTCAAAAATCTAAAATCAGCTGTTAAAGAACTATGTTCATCATATATTGACATTTTGGATAATGATTCAAAAGACAAACAAGCAAGAGTTGAAAAGGAATTATTAAAGTCTGACTTATTAATTTTAATAAAAACTCATAAAATAAATAAATCGGATTGGGTCAAGAAGGAGATTTTTATCGCACAAGAAAATAATATTCCGATTATTGAATTTGATTATTATGAATTGATTGAAAAGAAATTTCAGCCCATAACATCGTGTATAAAACATTTGGCAGTCAGTGGTTTATCAAACGTTTCAGCTCGTATCAAAAGTAGTTGTAACTTGATAGGAAATCGCTTCGAAATGCCAAACGTTTCATACACGCAACCGTTATAGGCAATACCGCGCCAAGACAGAAAGAAGAAGATAGAATGGAAAAGAGGAATATCTTAAAATTCCCGCGCCCCAAGAAGCCCGCCGTCCATGGTGGGCTTAAAGATAAGTAATAGAAAATTCATAATTCTATGCAAACACGCAGAATGCCCCATTAAGCTGGATTTCACCGCTTTCTAAGCTCATATCGAAAAATTACGGAAAAAGTATTGACAATCTTGAGATGCCCCCAAGTGATGGACACTTGAAGTGATAGTTTCTGTTCATAATTTAGCTATATATTTCCTAGGCGATATCATTCCTAAAGAATAAATTATTTTATTCCGAGCATCTTCTAAATCCAAGAAATAATTTCACTTTCAATATAAGCGTTTTGCGTTGGTTTACCATTTATCAGCATTACAAAATCAAGTATTTCACACAAATTTTCTCCCGATATACCTCTTGCGACTTCTAACCAAAGACATTCTTTTGAATAATCATCTACTAGAGTGAGTATCTTAAGAGGTTTGTCATCTTCGGTTCTATCAAAAACAAAATCCATAGACCAAGTGTAAGCTTCCCCAAAAATAGGACTGTTCTAAAATAAACAATATCCTGAGATGCCCACAAATTATGGACATTTGAATTGATAATTTTTTATCGAATTTCCTCTTTTTGGCAAAAATCCTCAATATAAGTTAGGAGAGGAGATGCGGCGTGGCCATTTGTCACTGAATACGTAAGTATAAGATTATTGCATGCTCTAGTCATTGCAACATATAATCTTGAAGCTTCCAATGTCATCTCTTCAATGGATAGTTCTTGACCAATAGGTTTTGCGAGACCAATAATATACACTGTCGAAAACTCATGCCCCTTTGCAGATTCAATAGTAGATATTTTTATTATATCGTTTCCAACTTGGACATTGTCTTTGATTTCACATGATTTAAAACCAACTTGGTCTAGTTCATTAGAAATGGCACGCCGATAATTTTTTGTTAGACCGATAATGCAAATATTCCCTGGCAGTTCCCCATTATCTGTAAGGAATTTAATTTGATCTACAACATATTTGCATTCTTTGTTTTGATTGTAAGCTTTTACCAATTTTACTTTGGCTCCACTCTGCCTTGCTAATTCAGGAGAAATCGGTTTTGTTACTTCATCTTCGTCAAGATTACTGCAATCAAAATTTTTTATTAGTGCATAAGCAGTTTCAAGAATTTCTTTTGTATTGCGATAATTCTTTTTGAAAGCAAAGCTACGGCCCAAAATGTTGATGCCAAGTTTTTTTAATGAAAAACCATTTTTGTAAATAGTTTGAGCTCCGTCCCCAACCAAGAACATTCCGTTAGGAGCATCTTTTAATGGAATTCCTTCTGTATTTTCCATTAAACTTAATACGCGCAAATCATTTTGAGCTAGATCCTGCACTTCATCTATAAGTAAAGCTTTATACTTTTTATATGAATTAGAATCTTGAAATTTCAGTGCCATTTGAGTCATTGAATCGTGATCAACCCAATGTTTGTCCTCAAGATTTTCTTCGAATTTTCTAAGTGCGCTTAAAACAACTCTTCTTAATTCGATTGGAAGCGCTATGCCACGGCCAATTCGTTTGAAATCACTTGTGCAATATTCATTGTATGTTTCATAAGTGAGGCGTGTTCGAACATATGTAAATTCATCAATAACGAAACGATATTTTTCGTTCTCGCTTAAATTATTCCAAGGAACTCTTTGAAATTCAGCTGAACCAAATATGGATAGCACGGCATTATTTACAAAAACGCGACAACTACTATCATCAATTCTTACGATTTTTGATATCCATCGAAGTCCCTGGGGATCTGATTTTTCTACGAGGATATTTTTAATAAAGCTCTCTATTGTGTAGGTTTCGATAAAGCTTCTTTCTGCACCACATAAACGATTCAGTAACGAATCCAAAAGATTCTTCATACTTACAGTCAGTGTAAGTATTGCAATTGGTTTCATTTGATATTTTCTTGCTAGAAACCTTGCTCTGTGAAGCATCACGCATGTTTTTCCGCTTCCAGACACACCACAAAGACGTGCTGGGCCATTCAGTTCCTTTTTGGCCCATTCTTTTTGCTTGGGATTAAGAAACAGCATCCAATCGTCCCAATCAGCATCAGGATGTTCATTCCAAAAATCGCCCATTTCTGTTTCATATTCAATGAAATTCTCTGCGTTTATGGGTTCACGCAAGGCAATCGCAAGTTCCTCACCGTTTACGATTTTCGCTTTTTCCTGATACATTGCTATAATAAGCCTCATTTGCTGTAGCTTATCAAATTTATTTTCATGGGCAATATCTAATAAATTGTAAATAGTTTCCCATTGATTATTATTGGGAATCATTTTTTCCAATTCCCCTGTTATTGTATATCCTCGATCTTCCCAATCATTGGAGGAGATTTTCTTCAGATAATCAATGATCACAGAATCATTTATAATAGTTTGAATTTCTGAGTCATTTAGACAACAGAGAAGCGGCTTAGACATTTCCTCTTCAGAACTTTCTAAATCAAAGTTTCTTATTTCTCGAGAATCAGGTTCTGTAACTAGAACAGGTATGACCATGGAATCTGATCCGTTGCGAACGTATTTATACCCTCTATTTGAATTTAACCAAGCTTCTGCATCGTCATGTATACCAAGGAATAAAAAAACACGTACTTTATTCACTCCGTCAATTAGTTGGACTATTAGACGATACGAATCTGTTAAACGATATTTTTCGATATTTGGCAGTCTGTCTTCTCCGTGAAAGGTTCTTTGAACCACACGAATTTCGCCCTCCAGTTGAGCTTCACTCAATGCAATTTGGGCTTTTGACGAAGCATTTTTTGCTTCCCCCCCATTTTTTCTTAAGGTTTTAAGCATATCCTTATATGCAGGAGTGAAACAAACTTGATAGGACATTTGATTTCCTTTAAAAAATGAATAGAATATTAGATATGT
>DATESJ010000057.1:0-14347 GCA_035270885.1 Sedimentibacter sp.
ATTTATACTGACATTTCAAAGGATGGGATGCTTTCGGGACCTAATTTTGATATATACAAGGTATTATCCGAAAAAACTAAATTAAATATTGTTGCATCAGGTGGGGTTACAACAAGAGATGATATCAAGAAATTAAATGAAATGGACATGTATGGTGCTATTATTGGAAAGGCCCTATATGATAAGAGATTGGATTTTAAAGAAGCTTTAAAAGCAGTCTTGTAACAATAGCAAATAAAGTAAAAGGAGAAGTTTATGCTTGCAAAAAGAATAATTCCATGTTTAGACGTTAGAAAGGGGAGAGTTGTAAAGGGAACAAAGTTCAAAGATATAAAAGATGTTGAGGATCCTGTTAAGTTAGGTAAATACTACAGTGATTCTGGAGCTGATGAATTAGTATTTTATGATATAACAGCAACTAATGAAGATAGAAAAACATCTCTTGAATTTGTAAAGAGTGTAGCTGATGAAATAAATATTCCATTTTGTGTGGGAGGGGGAGTTTCATCAATTGATGATTTCAAATTTATATTAAGGAGCGGAGCAGATAAGGTATCAGTTAATTCCGCTGCTGTAAGCGATCCTGATTTAATAAAAGAAGCTGCACTTAGATTTGGAAGTCAGTGTGTTGTCTTATCCATAGATGCCAAGAAAAATGAAGAAGGTTCTTGGAGTGTTTACGTTAAGGGAGGAAGAGAAAAAACTCCTTTAGATGCTGTTGAATGGGCTAAAAAAGGCGTAGAATTAGGAGCTGGTGAAATTGTAGTAAATAGTATAGATGAGGACGGGGTGAAAAAGGGTTATGATCTAGAGCTTATAAAAAAAGTAACCGATGAAGTAAATGTACCTGTTATAGCATCAGGGGGCGCAGGGAAGTATGAGCATTTCCTTGATGCTGTTAAGTATGCAGATGCAGACGGCATACTTGCTGCTTCTGTATTTCATTTCGGTGAAATAAAAATAATGGATTTGAAAAAGTACTTAAAAGAAAACAAGGTAGAAATTCGAATGTAAAATATATTTTAGAATGTGATTATGGAGGGAAGCATAAAAGTGGAAACAGAAAATTTACTAAAAAAGTTGAAATTTAATGATAGTGGCCTAATTGTGGCAGTTGCGCAGGATTACATAACAAATGATGTATTGATGGTTGCATACATGAATAAGGAGTCTATAGAAATAACATTAAAGGAAAAAAGAGTATGTTATTTTTCGAGGAGTAGAAACTGTTTGTGGAGAAAAGGAGACACGTCAGGCCATGTTCAATATTTAAAAGGTTTTGCTTACGACTGTGATGCTGATGCTATTTTGCTGAAGGTTGAACAGCTAGGAAATGCATGTCATACTGGAACATATTCATGTTTTTCCAACAATGTATTTGAAGAAGATATTATTGACAAGTCTATTATAAAGAAAATTTACAGCACAATAGAAGATAGAAGAGACAATCCTAAAGAAGGCTCTTATACAAATTATTTACTGGACAAAGGACTTGACAAGATACTAAAAAAGGTTGGGGAAGAAACAAGCGAAGTAATAATAGGTGCTAAAAACAAAGACAAAGAAGAGCTTATTTATGAAATGTGTGATTTGACATATCATTGCTTGGTTTTAATGGTTAGCGAAGGTTTAACGGTTGAAGATTTAAAAAAGGAGTTATCAAAAAGGTACAAATAACTGATTTTCTGCCATTTGAGGCTAGTCCTACTTTTGGTGGAAAGGACATTCAAAAAGAGCTAACGTTTAATTTCTGTTAGCTCTCTTGTTTTGTTGCTATAATTTAAGTGTTTTTGTTTTTGGCATTAGCCATTACAGTTGCTTCTCCATCTACTACTAATTCACCTTTTTGATTGACAACGGTGGTTCTCATAACTGCAATTTTCTTTTCCGCTTTAATAGATGTTACTTCACATTTTGCTGTAATTGTATCCCCGAACTTGACTGGAAGTAAAAATTTACATGTTTGGCCTAAATAAATTGCATCTGCACCAGGAATCAACATACCTACTAAGGTGGAGAAAAAGGAAGCCGTAAGCATACCGTGTACTATTCTTTCTCCAAACCTGGAATTTTTGGCGTATTCTGCATTGACATGAACAGGATTAATATCTCCAATTATTCCGGCATAAGTATATACATCTGATTCTGTAATTGTTTTAGTAACACTTCTTTCCATACCGATATAAATTTCATCAATGCTAAAACCGCTCATATTTAAGCTATTTGGATCTATCTTATTCATATAACTTCTCCTTCACATGGATTTATAGCAATATTAGATCTTATAATGCAATAATACAAGAGTTATTCTTATATTTCTAAGAAATGCTTTTCGTTTATTGATTCAATCATAGTTGGAATTATTTCAAACAAGTCACCTACTATACCGAAATCGCATATTTGAAATATTGGTGCATTTTTATCTTTATTGATTGCAACAATATATTTCGAATCTGACATACCTGCTTGATGTTGTATAGCTCCTGATATACCGCATGCAACATATAAGTCTGGTCTTACGGTAGTTCCAGTTTGTCCAACTTGGTGAGGGCTTTCAATCCATCCTGCATCTACAGCTGCTCTTGAAGATCCAACTTCTCCGTCTAAGGCTTCTGCTAATTCCTGAATCAATTTGAATCCTGATGCTTCTTTCAAGCCTCTTCCTCCGGAAACAACAACCTTTGCGTCGATTAAGTTAACTCTCTTCTTTCCGCTTGGAATTTTGTTTACTAATTTAACTTTTAAATCATTTTCGTTTAAAGCAGGAGTTATTATTTCAACTTCTCCTGATATGTGGTCAGTATGAACTGCCTTTGCCATAACACCTGGTCTTACAGTAGACATTTGTGGTCTATTTTTAGGACATATAATTGTAGCCATTAAATTACCACCAAAAGCTGGTCTTGTCATAAGCAATTTACCGTCAGTTTCATCTATTTCTAATTTTGTACAATCTGCTGTTAAGCCTGTACCTACTCTTGCGGCTAATCTTGGTCCTATATCTCTACCAATTGATGTTGCACCAATTAGAACAATTTCTGGTTTTTTCTCTAATATTAAATTTGCAATAGCCTCAGAGTAACCTTCTGTATTAAAGTCTTGAAGTAGCTCATGTTCTACATATAGTACTTTATCAACACCAAAGTGTAATAATTTTTCAGCTGTAGATTTTTCACCATTGCCTACTATAACAACATTTAATTTTTTATTAATTTTTTCTGCTAATTTTTTTCCTTCACCTATTAGTTCTATGGTAACAGGGTGCACCTTTTTTTCTATTAATTCTCCTATTATCCACACATCATTGTAGTCTTTTAGTTCAATTTCTTGATTTACTTTTGCTCTTATCATTGATATCCCTCCTCCCGCTAAATTAAGTTTAATTCAGATAATTTCATAACTAATGTATTTGCTTTTTCTTTAGAACTGTTTCCTTCAATAATCTCTGAAACCTTGTTTTTAACAGGTACAAAGGATTTAAAAACATTTGTAGGAGATCCTTTTAAACCGATTTGTGTTGCATCAACAACTAAATCGTTAAAACCTAACACGCTTAATTTTTCGTCTCCCTTTGAACTATAAGCTTCTAAGATACCGGAAATTGTAGGATATCTTGGGTCGTTTAATTCTTTGATGGCAGTAAGTAAAACAGGTGTTTCTACTTCATATACATATTCGCCATATTCTGTAAATCTGGTAACTTCAAGTTTATCATTGTTTACTTTTAAATTTTTAACATATGTTACTTGAGGAATATTTAAGAATTCTGCTATTTCAGGTCCTACCTGGGCAGTATCTCCATCAATTGCCTGTCTCCCACAAAATACTATGTCATAATTTCCTATTTTTTCAATTGCAGCAGATATTATGGTTGCTGTAGCCCATGTATCAGAACCACCAAATGCTCTATCGCTTATTAAGATACCTTGGTCAGCACCCATTGCTAAAGCTTCTTTTAAAGCATCATTTGCTTGAGGAGGTCCCATGCTTACTACTATGATTTCAGCACCGTGTTCTTCCTTTAATTTAATAGCCTCTTCTAATGCATTCCTATCATCTGGATTAATAATGCTTGGTACACCATCTCTAATTAATGTTCCTGTTTCTTGATTGATTCTTACTTCATTAGTATCAGGAACTTGCTTTATACATACAATTATTCTCATTTTGACCTCCTAACCTAATACGGCTCTTGAAATTACGACTTTATGGATTTCAGAAGTTCCTTCGTATATTTCTGTTATTTTTGCATCCCTTAACATTCTTTCTAATGGATAGTCTTTCATGTAACCATATCCACCGTGTATTTGCAAGGCTTTGTTAGTTACAAAAGTTGCTGTTTCAGAAGCGTTTAATTTTGCAATTGCAGCTTCTTTTGTAAATGGTTTACCAGCGATTTTCAAAGATGCAGCTCTGTAAATCATCCATTTTGCACATTCAATTCTTGTTGCCATATCTGAAATATACCATTGTAAACCTTGGAATGAAGCTATGGGTTTACCGAACTGAACTCTTTCTTTCATATATTCAACGGATTCTTCAAGTGCACCTTCTGCCAAGCCTAAAGCCTGTGCTGCAACGCCTATACGCGCTCCGTCTAATCCTATCATTGCTATTTTAAATCCTTGACCTTCTTTTCCAACAAGATTCTCTCTTGGTACACGACAGTTGTCAAATATTAACTCAGCTGTTTGAGAAGCCCTTATACCCATTTTATTTTCTATTTTACCTGTTGAAAATCCTGGTGTTCCTTTTGGTACTATTATCGCTGATAATCCTTTAGTACCTTTACTTGGGTCAGTGGAAGCAAACAGAATTACATAGTCTGCTAAATTTCCTCCTGTTATAAAGCATTTTGTTCCATTTATTATATAATCATCTCCGTCAACAATAGCTGTAGTTTTAACTGCTGCTGCATCAGAACCTGCATCTGGTTCGGTTAAGGCAAAAGCTGTTTTTTTGCCACCGCTTGTTACTAATGGAAGATATTTATGCTTTTGTTCTTCTGTTCCAAATTTTAAAACAGCCTGTACGAAAACTGCATGAATTGATAATATTGCAGCAGTCGCACCACACTTCTTAGCTATTTCAGACACTGCAATTACCTTTGTTATATCATCACCGCCAGATCCGCCATACTCAGTTGGTACACCAATACCTGTAAGTCCCATTTTAACCATTTTATCAAAGGTTTCTAAAGGGTATCTACCTTCTTTATCTATTTCTTCTGCCAAAGGTTTTACTTCCTTTTCGGCAAATTCTCTTACTACTTTTTGAATCATTTCTTCAGCTTTAGAGAATTCAAAATTCATATTATACCTCCTCGTATATTTAAATTGTATTTATTTAGCTGTTTCATAAGCTACTGATTTTATAATGTTTTCTACAGACAATTGTTTAATTTCTTCTGCTGAATAACCTAACTCCACAAGTACTTCTTCATTATTTTCACCGATTAATGGAGCGTCATTTTTTACTTTAACAGCTACAGTGTTAAATTTAACCGGAGGCATAGCCATAATTGATTTAGTTCCATCACGGTTATCTACCTTGTAAACATAATTATTTTCTTGTGCTTGTGGATCGTTTATAGCATCGAAAACTCCTTGGATTTTTTCGTGAGCAATATCTGCATTTAATAATTTTTGGTGCATTTCTTCTTGTGTCCACTGTTTAAATTGCTCAGATATTATGCTTATTAATTCAGGGGCATTATCTTTTGCTGCTTGGGTTGTTTCGAAGTTTTTATTTCCTATCAAATCTTCTCTTTCTATTACTTTGCAGAATGTTTCATAATATCTTTCGTGTTCTAATATACTTAGGAATATCCATTTACCATCTTCACATTCATAAGAATTTATAACAGGAGAATTTGCAGCTTTTCTTGTTTTGGGATATTCGTCTCCATATTGTGTGGAAGCAACTAATGCACTTAGGTTCCAAAGAGCTTGACCGAACAAGGAAATCATAACTTTTGCTCCAACTCCTGTTTTTTGTTGCTGATAAAGTGCTGCTGCGATACCTCCTGCTAAACTACATGAAGTAGTAGCATCACCGAATCCGATTGGAGGATTTACTGTAGTTCCTTTTTCTGCTGCATCAAGCATAGCGCCGCTTCTTGCCCAGAATGCTACTGTATCAAAACCGGGATTATCTTTAGCGGGTCCCAGGTCGCCGAATCCATTTACTTGTGCCCAAACTATTTGAGGATATTTTTTGTGCATAGTTTCATAATCTAAGCCTAATTTAACTAATGCTTTAGTTCTATAACTTGAAATAAATACATCGGCTGTTTCCAACAGTTTACCTATTATCTCCATTCCCTTTTCTGACTTTAAGTCTACGGAAATACCTCTTTTTTCTGAATTGTAACAGCTGTAGAATGGATTGCATCCAAAATCTGCAGGGGCACCCATTCCGGCACCTGTTAATCTTCCAGGATCACCCCAGAAAGGTTCAACCTTTATAACATCCGCTCCCCAGTCAGCTAATATTCTGGCTGTACCAGGTCCTGCGACAAAGTATGTTAAGTCAACAACTTTAACTCCTTCTAATGGTTTATACATTTTATACCTCCTAATATATGTGAATTTAATAATATACCTTTTATCAAATTATTTATCCCTTCCCTCTGAAGCCACCTTGTTCAGCTTTAGTAAACAAGTTCGATTTTTATACTAAGGCCACATTGGGAATAAAGAAAACAGTATTACGGCTACTACTGAACCTATTGCAGGTGTAACTACTGTTAACCAAAATACTAAACTGTATGCATCTTTATGGGATTCATTACACAAACCATTAGTAACGGTAACTATATAGCCGTTGTGTGGAAGTGAATCCAATGCAGCTGATGATATTGTCATAACTCTGTGTATAGCTGCTGCAGGAACTCCAAGTGCTAAGTAAGAAGGTCCTAATAAAGGAGCTGCAATACCCAAACCACCGGAAGCAGAACCGCAAACACCTGCTATAACAGTAGTACCAACTGCTACTCCCAATAAAGGAGGTCCAGGTATACTTACCATTGCATCTATGATTACAGGGAATGCGATAGTTGCTTTGACAACAGCACCAAAACCAACAACAGCACATGTATTAGATATTGAAACTACTGATTGTTTACATGCATCTCCTAAATGAGTTAGCAATTTATGATTATCTTGGTATTTGTTTAATAATATTATTACAGCAATAGAACCTGTAAATACACCAAACTCCAATGGTAATAATGGATTTCCATCAACTTTTATATTTATCAAAAGTATTGTAAAGATTAATGGAATTAAAGCTAATGCGCCACTTGGATATTCTGCTTCATCATGGAATACATCCATATGCTTAGCGATAAATTTTTCACCTTTGTCTCTTGCACCATTAACTGTTTTAATTAATATAAAGCTACCTAATACTAATATAACTGCAGAACTTATGAATCCGTTTATTGTTCCTGCCATTAAATCTGTTCCTAAAGCTGCAGCTGGAACAGCATTATGTATCTGAGGTGCTCCTGGAGCAACCATTGCCCAAGTTGAACAACCAAATGTTAAGGCACCAGGTATAAATCTTCTTGGATAGTCCGCTTGTTTAAAAACTTCTAAAGCTATAGGGAAAACTGCAAAACTTGCAACGAATACACTAACTCCGCCGTATGAGATAATACCGCAAGCTAAAGGTATTGAAATTAATGCCATGTTAGGTCCAAATTTATTTACAATCATTTTTGCTATTGATTTTGCACCATTTGTAATTTCATAGGCTTTTCCCATAATTGTACCTGTTAAAAATATTAGGAAATTAGATTTAAAGAATGCTACAAAACCTCCCATATAGCTTTCTTTTAATCCATCATACAAACTTATGCCGCCGGTTAATGCAACAATTGCCGAACATAACAATGCTACTACGTAAATATTTACACCTTTCATTATAAGTATTACCAGTAAGCCAAGTGATACTATAATTCCGATTAAGCTAATTAATACTGATGCTTCCATAACGACTCCTTATAAGTAATATTTTTTTATAAATTGATCAATTATTTATTTTTAAATATTGCAGGTCTTTTTTCTACAAAAGCTTTCATACCTTCATCTTTGTCATCTGTTGAAAAAGACAATGCTGCAATATCCTTTTCTAATTCTAATCCGTTTGCTATATCCATTTCTAAGCCTCTGTTGATAACTGTTTTTGCAAAACCTATAGCCAATGAAGCATTTTTAAGAATCATTTTCATCATATTTGAAGCTTCTTCAATTAGCATATCCGGCTCTACTACTTTATTAACTAAGCCTATGGTTAAGGCTTCTTCTGCTCTAACTTGTCTTCCGGTAAATATTAGTTCTTTTGCTATTCCAGATCCGATTAACCTTGGAAGTCTTTGAGTTCCACCAAAACAAGGAATAACACCTAATCCAACTTCTGGTTGTCCAAAAACAGCTTTGCTTGATGCAATTCTTATGTCACAACTAAGAGATAATTCGCAGCCTCCTCCTAAAGCATAACCGTTAATGGCAGCAATTACTGGCTTTTCAAGAGCTTCTATTTTATTAAATATGCTTTGTGCATAATCTGCATATTTTCTTCCTTCCAAGCCTTTGTAATCTTGCATTTGTACTATGTCTGCACCTGCTACAAAACCCTTCCCTTCACCTGTAATGATAAGGCCTCTTATAGAGTCGTCATTTTTTATGCATTCTATAACATTGTTCAATTCATTTAGAGTATCATTATTTAATGCATTTAAAGCTTTTGGTCTATTAAATTTTACTATTGCAATATTATTGTCCAAAGTTATTTGGATAATTGCTAATTCTTTGCTTAACGCTTCTAATAACATAACATCCTCCTAGTAAGTATTGTCCACTTGGGCCCAAATGGATAATATATTAACAAGCAAAAGCCGTGCCAATTTTGTCGAAAAACAAAAATAATTATATTTTCAGTTTTTAGTGTTTGGTCTTTGTATTTGAAATTAGAACGTTTATGTAAATTAATTAACAAACAATAAGATTGATTAAATATTTTGCTTTTGTATTATAAAGGTAAAGTAGGGTATAAACAATAGTCTTTTTGTCTCTAATTTGATACAAATGTCTTTAATTTGAGAATTATTAAAATTGCGACTTATTAAATGGTAAACAATTCGTCAATATTCAAGAGTTTTGGCTAAAATGTGTATAATATTGTTTTTATGAAATGGACAAATATTGAATAAAATTTAACAATATAGTCTCAAAAGGTAGACAAATATATTAGTGGAGGTAAAATTTAAATTGATAAACATAAGACAATGTGATATTATATGTTTGATTTTAATTATCATTTAAGGAGTTGTCTATTATGGATAAAACTAATTACAAGGATATTTTAGATGAAATTTTAAGGATGACTGATGACGGATTTATTGTTGTTGATAAGGAAGGGGTTGTTACTGATATTAATGACCAATATTGTGATTTTTTAGGTACAACGAAAGAGAAAGCAATTGGCCATTCTATTTTAAATATTATTTCTAATTCAAAAATGATTGATATCGTAAATAAAAAGTACAGTGAAGAAGGTTCTATTCATAAATACGCAAAGGGTGATACTAAAGATGGCTCAAATGATTTCGTATTAGTGAATCGCTCTTGTGTTTATAATGAAGAAAGAGACGTAATAGCTGGTGTTGCACAGGTAAAGTTTAGGTTGCAAACGTTAGGTACAGCACAAAAATTAATGAAAGAATATTCAGAACTTCAATTTTATAAGGAAGAGTATAAAAAAGTTGAATCCAATAGATATTCCTTTAGTAATATGATTGGAAATAATAGAAATTTCTACAAGATAAAAAAAGATGCAATGAAGTTTGCAAAAACAGATTTTCCAGTTTTAATTACAGGAGAAACAGGTACAGGAAAAGAAGTTCTTGCACAATCAATACATAAATACAGCAATAGAGGAAACAAACCTATGATTAGTATAAATTG
The DNA here is from genome assembly GCA_035270885.1 of Sedimentibacter sp. GTDB lineage: Bacteria > Bacillota > Clostridia > Tissierellales > Sedimentibacteraceae > Sedimentibacter. The sequence goes on from DATESJ010000057.1 coordinate 9,972, forward strand.
TGCTGCCATACCTTATAATCTGATTGAATCCGAATTATTTGGTTATGAAGAAGGCTCCTTTACGGGTGCTGTAAAAGGTGGTAAGCAGGGCAAATTCGAATTGGCTAATGAAGGTACTTTATTCCTTGATGAAATAGGGGACATGCCTTGTGATATGCAATCTAAACTGCTTAGAGTATTGCAAGAAAATGAAATACAAAAAATAGGAAGTGCTAAAACGATAGAAGTTGATGTAAGGGTTATAGCAGCAACCAGACGAAATTTAAATGAAATGGTTAATAGTGGTAAGTTCAGAGAAGATTTGTACTATAGACTAAATGTTGTTAATATTGAAGCAATTCCTTTAAGAGAAAGAATTGATGATATAGAGTTATTTACTAACTTCTTTTTAGAGAAGTTAAACAATAAGTACAGATCCATTATTACCATTAGTGATGAAGCAATGAAATGTTTATGTAATTATAGATGGCCAGGGAATATAAGAGAACTAGAGAATGTTATTAAAAGTGCATATGCTTCCCGTGAAGATATGGTAATTCAAATTCATGATCTTCCTTCTAAAATGATTTCACTTACGGAAAACACTAATAATAATGAAAGAAAACTAAGAAATTTAGTAGATAATTATGAAGCCCTATTAATAAAGGATGCACTTTATAAAAACAATGGATGTGTCCAAGCAACAGCAAAAGACTTTGGAATACATAGAAGTTTGCTATATAAAAAAATGGATAAGTATAACATTGCCAAATAGCAAGTGACCTATTTTGAGAAGGATCTTATTTGGTCGTAAATTAAAAAAAGTTCAGTATCTTGCACTGAACTTATTTTAATTAAATGTAATTAAATGTTTTAAATAGTTAATAATATGGGTATATAGTTGCATATGTAAAATTTTTTGATATACTAATAAAAGCAAATACAGATATGGAGGAAACATTGAGAACAAAACTAACAGAATTATTAGACATTAAATATCCTATATTGCAAGGTGCAATGGCTTGGGTATCTGAGGCGCATTTGGCTGCTGCAGTTTCAAATGCAGGTGGAGCTGGTATTATAGGTACCGGAGGAAGAGATGTTTCTTGGGTTAAGGAACAGATAGAATTAGCAAGAAAATTAACTGATAAAACTTTTGGTGTAAATGTAATGTTGCAGGATAAAGATAAAGATGAAAAAATAGATTTATTATTCAAAGAAAAAGTATCTTTTGTTACTTTGGGTGCTGGAAATCCTGTTCCTTATATTGAGAAATTTAAAGAGGCAGGCATAAAAGTAATTCCAGTTGTACCGAATATTAAATTAGCTAAAAGAGTTGAAGATAGCGGAGCTGATGCCATAATAATAGAAGGTATGGAAGCCGGAGGTCATATAGGAAAGTTAACTTCATTATCTTTAATGACACAGGTAATTCCAGAAATTAAAATACCTGTTATTGCTGCAGGTGGATTTGCAGATGGAAGAGGCTTAGCGGCAGCATTGGTAATGGGTGCTTCAGGAATACAAGTGGGCACAAGGTTTTATGCTTCTGAGGAGTGTGTGGCACATATAAATGCTAAAAATGCCATTGTTAATGCAGGGGATACTGATACTGATATAACAGGATATATCCGCGGTAATCTTGTAAGGGGAATAAAAAATAAGATGACTGAAAAGTATCTTGAGTTGGAAAAAGAGCATGCTCCATATGAACAATTGCATGATTTGATTGTGGGAACAAGTAGAAAAGCGCCTATTGATGGAGATATTGACTGGGGACATGTCCAAGCGGGCCAAAGTTTATCGGTTATAAATTCAATTAAAAGCTGCCAAGAAATTATTAATGACATGGTTAGAGATGCAGAAGAAGCAATCGAAAATTTAAAAAATAAATTTAAATAAGGTTTAAGGGGGACACATCTTTAGCGAAGGTTTGTCCCCGTTTTTATATAATCTTTGATTTTACACCGAATATATATGGCTGTCAATATTAAATTTGCATTTTTTTTTGAAATGTGATAAAATAAGATACAATCATTTTCGGGTACAAATGCACTTTTTCATTCAGACAGAATATCCTGTTTTTTTTATATTCATTTTAACCTGGATAGATTTGGATGGAAACAGTATAGTATATTTGAAAGAATGGAGATATAGGGGTGAATATAATGGACTTAACTAATAAACAAGTACTTCATAAAAGTTTTGGCAAAGGAAGTATAGTTGAATGTACGGAATCTCATATGGTAATTCATTTTCCGTCGGGAAACAAGAAATTTGTTTATCCTGATGCATTTGAAAAGTATTTAACAATTGTTGATAAAAGAGCAGCTGATTCAATTGATAAAATTCTTCAAAAATTAATAAGTGAACGAAAAATTGAAGAAGAGAAAATTGAAAGAGAAAAAGCTATAGAATTTGAAGAGCAGCAGAATGCATTAAAATTAGAAAAACTGTTAAAGAATCATAAAATTCATATTAGTTCACAGGTTGCTTTTAGATGTGAAGAGGAAGATTTAGATAAGATTTTTACTGATTGGAAAGTTTTCTCGGGCACAATAAAAAGTGGTGACAATAAAGGAAAACCAAATAAATTGATTAGAGTTCATCAAAATAGTGCATGTCTATTAACATCTAAGGGTGCAGGAGATTCTGAAAAAGAAAGATATATTTCAGGAATTTTTATGGTTGATGAAAACTTTGCGGGTAGACTATGTGAGGATGGATATATTCCTGCTCATCCAGAATATAGGATTAGATTTTCGGAAGAAGAATCTAAGAAAATGCTTTTTTGGAAGTACTATATAAATAGTAGGTATCCAAACAATATGACATGGAATTCAGGTGACTACAGATATTTTGATAATATATGGATGGCGCAGATATTAAAGGATGTTGTAGCCTTAAAAAGTGATGAAGAGGAGAAAAAGTCAGCTCAAAACTTTTTGGACTACTTTTGCCTTACAAATATAATAGATGAAAAAGGAATACCTAATCCCGATGGAGCTTTAATGCGTTAGGAGGCTACCGTGTATCCTAAACCGACTATTTTTATTTCTCATATTCATGAGAATAAAGAGTTAACATTAATTATAAAAGAATTAATTGATACAATTTTTGAAAATGTTTTGAATATATTTGTTTCATCTGATTCTGAGAGTATAGAGTTAGGTGATGAATGGATGATGAAAATAAATGATGGTTTGAAACAATGTGACATTATGCTTTTAGTGTGCAGCCCTCAATCTATTAATCGTCCATGGATTGCTTTTGAGGCAGGAGTAGGCTGGTCAAAGGGTATAAAGGTAATTCCACTTTGCTGCTTTGGATTAACTATAAGTAATTTACCTTTGCCTTTTAATCGCTGGCAGGCAGCCAATGCCAATAGGGAAGATAGTTTAAACAGACTAATGAAAATTATAGCCAAAGAATTTGAATTAAAATATAACGAGGTTAGATGGAAAGATACTGTTAAAAAATACAGTATCATGATTAAAGGGTCAGAGGGTTCAGTTTTATAAATTGAGCCTACAAATTTTGTCGAAAATGTTTGCATATGTTAAAATCTTGTGATATCATTTAATAACAAATATAACTTCAACCGATAAATGGCAAAGCTAACGAAAGTTAGTGACGCAAAGCTAAAGGGCCTGTAAAATGGTAGCCAGTTTCCGAAGGAAGTTTTTTATATTCCTTTCTTTAGTAGGTTGAAAAGGAGGGTAAAATGAAAAAAGCAACAAGAAAAGCTTTATCCATGGTTTTAATTATGATTACGATGCTTACTTTATTTGGACAATCTGCATTCGCATTGACTGGTGAACAGCCTGAAAATATCAGCCAAGATATTTTGGATGAAATGCAGAAAACAGATGACCATGTTTATGATGCTATTGCGAAAACTCAAGAGAAGGCAGAAAAAGAGAAAGAAAAGGGAAATAAGAGCCAAGAAGAGTTTGAAGAGTATCTTGATCATTTAATTGCGAAGTTACTTGAAAAGACAGAGAGAAAAGTTGATAAGGTAATCGAAAAAGCTGCTGCTGAAGGTGTGAAACCTGGAAAAGAATTTATTGAAGTAGAAATATGCGACAGGACAGTAGATGTAGACCCATTTTACGCACATTAATATTTAAATTTTGGAGGAATACTATTGGGTATTCCTCTAAATTTTTATCCTCTAAATTTTTAAAATTTTTTGTTTACACATAATAACATTATGCTATAATGTAATTAATTATCGGCATAGGAGCAGACAAAATATGGATGGATTATATATTTGTAAGGATAAAAAATACATAGATCAAGTTATTGGAACATCAACTTTAAGCTTGCTTGCGAAAAAGGATAACTTTGAAATTATGTTATATGAAATGAAAGCAGATAGACCTAATAGCATCACT
>DATESJ010000058.1:0-4867 GCA_035270885.1 Sedimentibacter sp.
AATATCATCAAGCTCTGAAAACTTGGAAGCAGCAGAAGGTTTAGACAATATACATTTATTTAACTATCTTGGAAACGGATATACATTTATGTGCTTTAACACAATTAGACCACAGTTAGAAGATGTTAAAGTTCGACAAGCGTTATTGTATTCTCTTGATAGAGAATCATTCATAGAAGCACAATACGGCGCAGGTCTTGCTAAGGTTGGTATGGCTCCTATATCTCCATCATCATGGGCATTCCCGGATGCTTCTGAATTAAATGCATATCCATTTGATATGGAAAAAGCAGGTCAATTAATGGATGAAGCGGGTTGGATGATGGAATCTGACGGCTTCAGATACAAAGATGGCGAAAAAATGCATATTAAATGGTTAGTATACACTGATTCTGCATGGCCAGGAACATTGTCAGGAATGGCAGCAGACACTTGGAAACAATTAGGTGTTGAACTTGAAATAGAATTAATGGACTTTGATACAGTTGCATCTCGTACAATGGACGCACCTGTAGGTGAAAAAGATTTCGATATTTACACAATGGGATTCTCATTATCAATCGACCCAGACCCAACAGGAGCATTGTTTGATGATGATGCATATGTAGCAGGTGGATTTAATGCTTCAGGTTACAAAAACCCAGCAGCTATGGAACTGGTTAAACAAGGTAAAGCAGAATTTGATACAGCAAAACGTGCGGTAATTTACAAAGAATGGGCAAAAATAATGAACACAGAAATACCACATGCTATAGTTGCTTACAGAAGTGAGATATTCGGTGTAAACAATAGAGTAAAAGGTATGGATATTGATACTTACAAGAATTTCGTTCAAAGCATAAGAGAAGTTACTATAGAATAAAGAATAAAGTTACTTGCGGGAGGGCAAAGCCCTCCCCTTATAATCACGAGGAACTCCCTCAGTGCATAATTTAATTGAAAGAGGTGGTTACAATGAAAAACTATGTCATAAGACGTATATTTCAAATGATTCCTGTTTTTTTAGGAATTTTATTTATATTATTCTTTATTCTTGAACAAGCACCTGGTACTCCTGTTTCTAACATGATGCATCCCAAAATGACACCTGCTCAAAAGGCAGAATTAGCTGAAAAATTAGGATTAGGTACTCCTTGGTATGAAAGATTTGTAAATTGGATTGGTGAAGCTTTGAGAGGCAATTTAGGGTATTCCATTAATCATAAAAAACCTGTTACAGAAGTTATAGGTGATTATGCAGGAGCAACAATGCTCTTAGCATTAATATCTTTGGTAGTATCCATTTTAATAGGTATACCAGCCGGAGTAATAAGTGCAACTAAACAATACACCTTAGCAGACAATGCGCTTACGGTTATATCTTTTATTGGTATAAGTATTCCGTCATTTTTCTTCGGACTTTTGCTTTTAAAAAATTTTGCCGTTGATATACAACTGTTTCCTTTGTTTGGAATACAGGACCCTTTGTTAATGTCGGACAATCCTTTTGATAAAATAAAAGATATAGCATGGCATTTAGTTTTACCGAGTATTGTCTTAGGACTTAACTCTACGGCAAGTTTCATGAGATACACTCGTTCCAGCATGCTTGAAGTTATAAAGCAGGACTATATAAGAACAGCCAGAGCTAAAGGATTAAAGGAGAAAACGGTTATTTATAGACATGCATTTAGGAATGCAGTAATACCTATAATCACTCTTCTTGGTTTCTGGATACCGGGATTGTTGTCAGGAGCAGTAATAACAGAAACTATTTTCGCTCTTCCCGGCCTTGGAAAAATATCCGTTGAAGCTACAATGACAAGAAACTACCCACTTATTCTTGGAATAAATTCAATGCTTGCAGTGCTTACATTAATAGGTGCATTAGTTGCTGATTTATTGTACGCTGTAGCAGATCCAAGAATTAGATATGATTAAAGAGGTGCCTCATGGTTAAAAATGATATTAAAGATACGACCAATGTTTATAAAAACCAATCCTATTGGGGAGAAGTTTTTCATAGACTACGAAAAAACAAAATGGCTATGGTAAGTTTATATATACTTATTGCGATTATTACTCTTTGTATAATCATTCCAATAATATCCCCGTATTCTATCGAAACAACAGATATGCAAAATAGAGAACAGGCACCTAATGCGGAGCATTTGCTTGGAACAGATAAAATAGGAAGAGATTTGTTTGTAAGATTGTTTTATGCAGGAAGAATATCCCTGGGACTTGCCCTTGCGGTAGTTTTTCTTGAATGTGTAATAGGTGTAGTATTGGGAAGTTTATCGGGATTTTACGGAGGTATTATTGATGCAATAATTATGCGTTTGGCAGAAATATTTATGTCTTTTCCCTTTATGATGTTTTGTATCACAGTTGTTGCAGTATTTGGAAATAGTGTACCTACCTTGATTTTCGTATTGGCTCTTCTAAGTTGGCCAAGTATTGCAAGAATTGTTAGAGGACAAATATTAACACTTCGTGAAATGGAGTATATGGAAGCTTGCGAGTCATTAGGAATAAGTGATTTTAGGAAAATCTTTAGACATTTGCTACCTAATGTTTTAGCATATGTAATAGTTTATGCAACCCTTGGTATGGCAAGTGTTATCCTAACGGAAACATCACTGAGCTTCTTAGGTTTAGGAGTTTCTCCACCTACACCAACCTGGGGAAATATGATTCAGGAAGCAAGAAACATGCTAATTATTCAAAAAAGATGGTGGTATTGGATACCACCCGGAATATGTATTTTTCTTTCTGTTATGTGTTTTAATATATTGGGCGATGGTATGCGTGATGCAATCGACCCTAAGATGAAGAGGTAGCTGACATGAATAAGAAATTACTTGAAGTAAAAAATTTAAGAACTTATTTTTATTCAGACAGAGGAATTGTTAAGGCTGTGGATGATGTAAGCTTTCATGTAAATGAAGGTGAAACTTTGGGTATAGTAGGTGAGTCTGGCTGCGGAAAAAGCATTACCTGTATGTCCTTGGTTCGTTTAGTGGAAACACCACCGGGAAAATATGAAGGTGGAGAAATAATTTTTAACGGCGAAGATATGCTTAAGGTATCAGATGCGAGAATTAGACAAATAAGAGGAAATGATATATCTTTTATTTTCCAGGAACCTATGACTTCACTTAATCCTATTTTTAAAATTGGACGACAAATCAGTGAAGCTTTAATATTGCATAGAGGATTGTCAAAGGAAGAAGCCCATAAGGAAAGTGTCCGTATGTTGGAGATTGTTAAAATCCCAAATCCTGAAAGAGTTGCAAATGACTATCCATTTGCTCTGTCCGGAGGTATGAGACAACGTGCAATGATTGCTATGGCACTTGCTTGCGAGCCAATGCTTTTAATTGCTGATGAACCTACAACTGCCCTGGATGTTACTATTCAGGCTCAGGTTTTAGACTTAATGAATGAATTAAAACAAAAAATTAATGCTTCAATTATTTTTATAACACACGACCTTGGTGTAATAGCAGAAATGAGCGACAGGGTAATGGTAATGTATGCAGGTAAAGCTGTAGAAGTGGCATCAACTATTGATATATTCAAAAATCCTAAACATCCTTACACAATAGGGCTTATAGGATCAAAACCTGATTTGGCAACAGATAGTACAAGACTTCATGTAATACCAGGCAATGTTCCAGATTTAAGCAGTCTCCCACCAGGATGCCCTTTCAGTCCAAGATGTGATAAGTCAATGGATATATGCAAAAGAGAATTTCCTGATGAAAAGGTATTGGATGGAGAACACAGAATATCATGCTGGCTTTACAGCGATAAGGAGGTTAAAACAGTTACAAACGGACATAACAAATAACAAATCATAACAAAACATAACACATTAAATTCTAAAAAATCCTATACAAATATACAAATTGTGATATACTTATCTTACAATGGAAATTAATGGTATAATACAATGTATTTTAGTAAATTAATTAGTGCTACAGAAAACCTTATTAATTTTGATAACAAGATATTTATAACCTCGCTAAGAAGTCCCCCACCTCTGTAAGTGGCGGGTACCGATTAATTGAGCACACGGTGGACTTACAAAAAGCTATGCATATTCATTCAAGAAATAGAAAATGAAAGGAATGAAAATAGTGAAAATAACGATACAAGCAGCGTTATTTAATGTCTCCCATGAATATGAAGAAATATTAAATAATATGATGTTAAAATTTTGTACCGCTATAAGATATTCATTTAAACGACTTCTTGAAGGACTAAAAATTGGTGATTTAGAAAAAGATGTAGCTTTTAAATATGAACTGAATATTCGACAAGCAAAAGATGCAGTAGAATCAGCAAGACAAACTATACAATCTCAAAAAGAATTATTGAAGCTAAATTATAATAACTATAATAAAAAGGTAAAAAGAATCGAAGAAGAGTTAAAAAACGAAAATCTATCCGATAAGAAACGAAATGCTTTAATAAAAAAGTTAGAAAAAAGAAAGCTGAAATTGAAATATTATCATGAGTTAATAGATAATAATAAAATTCCGCCTGTAATATTTGGTACTAAGAAAATGTTTTTAAGAAGATGTAAGGGATTAATTACTATCGAAGAATGGAAAAACTGCCGAAACAACAGAATCTATAGCAGAGGAGACAAAACAAAAAAAGGTAATCCAAACTTAAGAATAATAATCAAAAACCATATGACATATTTAGAAATATCAACACTACAAAAAACAGAAACAAAAAGAGCAATAAAAATACAAATACCAATATATCTTCCGCAAAAGAAATCAAAGAAAACAGGTAAAATAAACGGAAACAATTACAGAGAAATGTTTTTAAACTATTTAGAAACAAATGAAGCATACCAAGTGGAAATAAT
>DATESJ010000059.1:0-8106 GCA_035270885.1 Sedimentibacter sp.
CATGTTTAAGAAATTTTTTATTTTGATAATTTTAATATTCATCTTAACAGGCTGCTCTGAAGAAAAGCCTATCTTAACCGTAAATATAGAGGAAAATGAAAGAGTTATTGATGCTGAAACTATTTACTCTAACCAAGAAGCCATAACATTTCCTGCTGTTGTACGAAGCAGTGGTGAAAAACCTCTTGAAACTGAATATAAAGGTATTGAATTTAGCAAACTTTTAAAAACTTTGGATATAGATATATCAAATTTTAGCAAGGTAACCTTCAATGCAACTGACGGCTACAGAATAATTTTAGGTGTTGAAGAATTAAATGAGCCTTCAAATGTTTACTTATCATTTGAAAGAGATGGAAACTTGCTAAAATCTAAAAAACAGGGTGGAAACGGACCTTTTCAGCTTATTATAAGAAGAGACCCCTTTAGCCAGCGCTGGATTAAGCATGTAGATGAAATAATATTACAATAGAGGAATATATGGAAAGTAGATTTCTTAAAAATTACTCAGTATTTAATTTAATTATAATAGCAGTTGTATCAGCTCTTGGTATAGCAACAAAGCCAATAGTGGTGCCCTTGGTACATATTATAACAGGACCCTTGTTTATACCTGGAGGAGCTCTAGCAGGTGGTTTTTATATGTTTTGGTTGGTGCTTGGTGCTGGTATTGTTAAAAAAACAGGTACAGGAACTTTAATAGGAATTGTACAAGGGATACTTGTAATTGCAACCGGAACAATGGGAACTCACGGTATAATGTCTATTATTTCTTACACCTTGCCTGGAATTGCAGTTGATATAATATTTTTATTTTCCAAAAACAAAAAATACAATTCACTTCACTATGTGTTTGGTTGCATGGCTGCAAATGTAACAGGTACCCTGATTTCCAACATTTTATTTTTTAGGCTACCCTATGTTACGGTTATTTTAATCATAGCTCTAGCAGCTTTGTCTGGAATAGTGGGAGGTCTTATTGCCTACAGTATCAGTAAAAGTTTAGAGAAATTGGATATTTTAGAAAAATAGTGTGGAATCTTCTGATTGATTATTATTTATGCCTGAACAGAAGGAAAGGAATATATTCTCATGAAAAAATTATTATTGCTATTTTTAATTCTACTAACAGGCTGCAGCTCTAATTTTAATGAAACTACTTCAGAAGAGAATGGAATAAATATATTTAGCGAAAATGAAAATTTAATAGTTAATTTTGTACCTACTGAAAAAACATCAATTAAAAATATAATAGATGAAGATTTTTCCCATGTTGCAATAATTAGTGAAAGAGGGGAAGTTAATTTAGTAGGTTCTGATTTTTGTATAGACAAAGATAAATCAATATTTGTAACTGATGGTGAAAGGAAATTTGAAAATATTGCAGGAATTTATTTAACAAATAAGTACAATAGTATTACCGATGCCTATTATCAAATGGAAGAGTATTTAAAAAGTGATGAAAAGGTTATGACTGTGCTTTTAGATGGTTTTTCTTATAGTCAGTTTAAAAATGCCCACGAAAAAGGTCATATTCCTTTTTTAAGCAAATACTTTAAGTATCCCGCACTAAGTGTGCTAACACCTGTTACAAATGCAGGCTTTGCTGCAATAATTACGGGACAAACCCCTGACGTCAACGGGGTACATGACAGAAGCGTGCGTCAAATGAACGTGGACAGTATTTTCCAATATGCCCTTAATAACAGTAAAAAGTCAATTTTACTTGAAAGTGACATAAAAATATTAAACACAGAAATTGAGCCTGAACTTCATATTGACCAAAATAAAAATGGTGATACAGATGATGAAATGTTTGAAAGTGCCTTAAGAGCTTCAAAGGAAAATTATGATTTAATTTTCATACATTTTCACGGCATTGACGACAGGGGTCACAGCTTTGGACCTTATTCGGATGAAACTATGGATTATGTAAAAACCATTGATAAATATTTGGAAGCTTTAAGCGAAATATGGGATGGCCCTATTTTATTAGTAGCTGACCACGGTATGCATGAAACTTCTGAAGGGGGAGGACATGGGATATGTTATCAATCTGATATGGTTGTGCCATATTTCATAAAGGAAAAGTGAAAAAAAGAGCTGCAATAATAGTTTCCTTGATAGCAGTATTATCTATTACTATAGCTATTACTTTAAATTTAAACAAAGCCTCTATTGAAACACAAAAAGAAATTTTATCTAATGCTCAAATTATTTTAAAGTATGATGATAATGAACTGTTATTAACAAAGGACAACATAATAATTTATAATGAAAATTTTGAAGCAGTTCTTGACACTTCTACTAAAGAGCCAACAACACATAATTATAAGGGTGTTCAGCTAAAGGATTTGCTAAATAATAATAATATTAATTTTGATAACAAAATAATTATTGTAAAGGCAGTTGATGGTTATTCAGTTGCTTATTCTCATGAAGAAGTGTCCCAGGATAAAAATGTTTATATTGCTTTTATGGAAGATGATAAATATTTAGGAAGCAGGGACTCCGGTGGTAGGGGTCCCTATGAATCAATAGTTGTATCTGATATATTTAGCAACAGAAGATGCAAGTGGATTACTGAAATAGAGGTCAGATAATGAAAGCAGTTGAAGTTAAAAACTTAAGTTTTAAGTACAATAACTCAGAAGATTATATTTTAGAAGATGTAAATTTTAGTGTTAATGCCGGTGAAACAGTTGCTATCATAGGGCAAAGCGGCTGCGGCAAAAGTACTCTTTGTAATTGTATCAGCGGCTTAATTCCAAGAGTATACACAGGTCATTTATCTGGTGAAGTGCTTATTTACGGCGATAATATTAAGAATTTAAGCATTGCCGATACTGTAACAAGAATAGGAATAATATTTCAAAATCCTTCAACACAGCTTTTTTCACCTACAATTGAAGATGAGTTAGCTTTTGGTCCTGAGAACTTATGTGTTGACAGAGAAGAAATTGGTATTCGAATTGAAAAAATATTAAAAACAATAAATATGGAAAAGTATAGATATGATAATCCGAATAATTTATCTGGAGGCCAGCAGCAGCTTATTGCCATTGCATCTGTTTTAATGCTAAATCCCTCAATACTTATTTGTGATGAAATAATGTCTTGGATAGACCACGAAGGAAAAGAAATTATTAAGAATCTATTGTTAAAGCTAAAAGAAGATGGAAAAACAATAATCATGGTAGACCATGAACTTGAAAATATAAAAATAGCGGACAGGATTATTTATTTAGGTGGACAATGAATAATATTGAAATTAATAATATTTCCTATGATTATCACAGGGGAAGACAAGTTTTTAATAATCTTTCTTTGCAGTTAAAAAACGGTGAAACAACCTTTTTAACTGGCAGTAACGGCTGTGGAAAAACAACTCTTACAAAATTAATAATGGGGATTATTAAACCAACTTCCGGTGAAATAAAAATATTTGGCAAAAGAGCTGATATGCTTTCACTTGGCAGCATAGGAGAAATTATCGGTTATGTTTTTCAATATCCGGAAAGGCAGCTATTTAGCAGCTCGGTTATGGATGAGTTGACATTTCCTTTAATATTCAAAGGTTATAATAAAATTGAAACCTTTGAGAAGGCTAAAGAAATGATAAAAACTTTTGACCTTGAGAAAGTTGAAAACTCATACCCTTCTTTTTTGAGTTATGGAGAAAAAAGGCGTTTAGCTATTGCCTCTGTGTTGATGGTTGGTCCTAAGTATCTCATATTGGATGAGCCTACAGCATCACTTGACAACCATAGAATTGATGCTTTATCAGATGTCTTATTTGAACTTAAAAACAGAAAAATAGGCATGCTTATAATTAGCCATAACAAGGATTTTATTGAGAAACATAAAGACAGAATTATAAAACTTGAAGGGGGGCAAATTTATGAAAGATATTGACCCTCGGACGAAATTGATTCAAGTTTTAATACTGTCAACACTTGCACTAATTTACAACAAATTATCCTTGTTATCACTTATATTATTTGCTGCTATTGTAATTGCATGCTTAAATAAAATTAATTTAATTTCAATATTAATAAGATTTAAAAAGTTAGTAAAAATGATAATTATAATTGCCTTAGTTCAAAGTTTGTTAACAAAGACAGGAAATCCTATTTTAAAAATTGGAAACTTTACACTGCTAACAGATTATGGACTTGTAAAATCACTTGAATTTATTTTACGTCTTGGAATAATAATTGTGTCAGCTGCTATTATTACAACTTCATCCAGCAGGGAAATAATACAGGGACTAATTCAATGGCATTGTCCCTATGAAATAGCTTTTATGGTTTCGGTTGCGATTAGATTCCTGCCCATATTCAAAGAAGAGATGACAGATATGATAACAGCTATACAACTTAGGGGCATTGATTTACATAAAGTAAAACTAAATAAAAAGATCCAAGTTTATAAATATATACTAACACCCATAACTATTAATTCAGTAATTAAGGCAAAGGAATTAGCTGCATCCATGGAAATGAGAGGTTTCAGAGCCTATCCCCAAAGAAGTAGTTATATGGTTTTAAAAATGGAAGTATATGATTATATTATAATTGGTCTAAGCCTTGCAGCAGCATTTATATTTATTACTTTTCAATAAAGAGGTGGAATATGAAAGTTTTCTCAGTAATCGGAATATCTAAGTCCGGCAAAACTACAACAATAGAAAATATAATAAAAGAACTTCGCAAAAGGAATTATTCTGTGGGAAGTGTAAAGGAAATTCATTTTCAACAATTTAAAATGGATCCGGAAGGGACCAACACCTTTAGACATAAAGCGGCAGGCTCACAGTTAGTTACTGCAAGAGGTGCCTATGAAACTGACATATTGTATCAGAACAAACTAAGTGTCAATGAAATTTTAAACTTTTACAACCATGATTTTGTTATTTTGGAAGGTGTAAGAGATACTTGTGCACCCAAAATAGTAACAGCACATGATGTTGAAGGAATAAATGACAGATTGGACGAAACAGTATTTGCAATATCAGGGCGAATATCAAACGAAATTGAAGAATTCAATGGATTGCCTGTTATTAACTCTATAAATGAAATTGAAAAATTGGTTGATTTAATAGAAGAAAAGGTGTTTGAAAGGAGGGATTGCGTTTTGACAGAGCAAAGTATAATTCTTAGAATAAATGGACAGGAAATTACTATGGTACCATTTGTACAGAATGTTCTTAAAAATACCGTTGAAGCTGTTGCAAAGGAACTACATGGTTATACAGAAGACGGAGATATTGAAATATGCATAAAAAGATAGAATTAAACAGCAAGAGAAACAAGGTTATGCGTATTGTAAAGGAAGATGGCACATATATAGTCAAAAAATTTGAAAATAAAGAAAACTACATAAGAGAAAAAGAAATATTAAATATTCTTAAAAATGCTAAAGTTAAAGTTCCTTCAATAATTAAATCGGAACAAAACTCATTGTACCTTGAGGATTTAGGAGGCATAACATTCCTTGATTGGTATGAGGAGTCGGAAAAGCAAAATACATTGGATATAAGCATGATATTTAAGCTTAGCAGCTGGATTAAGAGTTTTTATGAGGCTGTACTTGAGTTCTATAGTGAACAAATAGTATTATATGATGTAAATTTTAAAAACTTTATTATTTCAAATGAAGAAATTTACGGAATTGATTTTGAGCAAACACAAGCAGGGAGTATTGCTGCAGATTTAGGAAAGTTAACAGCTTTCGCACTGACTTATGACCCTGCTATGACAGAATGGAAAATTAATTTTAGAAATATATTTATTGATATATTATCAAAAGAGTTAAGTATAAAAACAGAAATAATTATTGCAGAAGAAAAAAAGGAATTGTCAGCTATTGAGAGAAGAAGAGGAGCTTCCTTTGAAGCCCCGAATTTCAGCCTTAGTTGAATGAGTTCACTTAGATTTGTAAGGAGGCAATAATGAAAAAATTATTTGTATTATTATTGGTTTGCTTCATTTTAATGCAGACCATAACTGGATTTTCATATGAAACATTGGTGGAACAAACCCAAGAAACTGTTACAAAACAAAACAATGATTTTCTTAAAACTGTTGATTGGCATGGGGAATACGATGTAATTGTTGTTGGATATGGAGCAGCGGGAGCTACGGCAAGTATAAAAGCAGCTGATGAAGGAGCTAAGGTACTGCTGCTTGAAAAAGCTCCGAAAGGTGAAGAAGGTGGAAATTCAAGATTTGCTCTGCAGGCTGTTTTAAGCATAGACAAGGAAAATATTGATAAGGGTACTGAATATTTCCAAAATCTTAGGGGTAAATACAAGACTCCAAGCGATGAAATTATAAAAACTTATTTAGAATCAGCAAGTGGAAGTTACGACTGGCTAAAAAATATTGGAGCAGAAAATATTTTTCTTTTCCCCTTTAAGGAGTATGATTTACCTGGTGGAGAAGTAATGGATGCCATGCTAATAGAAGGTGAAGCTTGGACTAGTTCATTATACAGAACATTGCAGAAAGCAGTTGAAGAAAGAAAAGACTCAATAGATGTTTGGTATGAGTCCCCTGCAGTAGAACTAATACAAGATGCCAAAACGAAAATTATTCATGGTGTTAAGGTGGACAACAAGGGAACAATATTAAATATTTGTGCAAAAAATGGTGTTGTTTTATGCACCGGAGGCTTTGAAAATAATATGCAGATGATACAGGATTATTTGCAGCTGCCTTATGGATATTCAAAAGCAGCAAGGTATAATACTGGCGACGGAATAAAAATGGCAATGGAAGTTGGAGCCAACTTGTGGCATATGAGCAATGTTGCAGGTCCCGATTTAAATGTTTTAAATCCTGAAACAAATACTGCCTTTGCTTATGCTATTCAAGGGAAAAAGGATTCCCTGTCAACAGGCTTTGCAACTCAAAATGTTATATTTGTTGGAGCAGATGGAACAAGGTTTACAGATGAATCTCTTATACCTAATCACGGTCATGTGAATTTCCATGGCTCATGGACTCACATGCCTGTATCTCTTCCTGCCTTTGCCATATTTGATGAAACAGCCCGCCTATCACAACCTGTATATCCAACGTGGAGTGAAGGAAATGTAGAAGAAATAGAAAAGGGATTGATTGTAAAGGCAGATACAATTAAAGAATTAGCAGAAAAAATTGGTGTTGACTCGGATAAATTACAAAAGCAAATAAGAGAATATAACAGCTACTGCTCTAATAGAAAGGATCCTATATTTGGAAGGGCTAAAGATACATTAAAACCTATTAAAAAAGCACCTTATTATGCAATGGAATTAGTACCATCCTTTACAAATACTCAGGGAGGACCTGAGAGAAATGCAAATTCTCAAGTTTTAGATGTAAGAGGCCATGTAATTCCTCATCTTTACAGTGCAGGTGAATTAGGTTCAATGTTTTCAAGTATTTATCAGGGTTCAGGAAATTTAGGGGAATGTGTTGCATTTGGACGTATAGCCGGACAAAATGCAGCAGCTATTAAAAATGATACAAGTCAGGAATCAGTAATGGAAGGAAAGATAGCTCTTAAAGCATCTTGGCAGGAGCCGAAAGAAATAATTCCACGGTCAGGTGAATATCTAGGTGAAGACAGAGGTATAGGTGGTCCAATTAAAGTTTTAGTTGCTATGAATAACGATGAAATAACAAATATAGAAATTATATATCACAATGAAACAAGGGGAGTAAGTACCAATGCCATAGATACTATAATTCAGTCAATTATAAAAAACCAAACTACCCAGGTAGATGCTGTTTCAGGTGCAACAGTTACAAGCAAGGCACTTATGAATGCTGTTAAAAATGCTATTGAAGAGAAGGAATAATGTTTAAGAAGTGCTCTTGATGGTATAATAATAATATAAGAATTAGGAGGTAATGTAACAGTTAACGAAATATTATATAAAAATATATAACATTCTTGAATTCATGTCCATGTTATAATATAATTCAAGAGGTGATATATATGAGATATTATTTAATAGGGGAATTTGCAAAATTAATAGGAAAAGATCCTCAAACATTAAGGGAATGGGACAAAAAGGATGTATTGAAGCCCCATCATGTTACTCCGACAAGGTAT
>DATESJ010000060.1:0-4099 GCA_035270885.1 Sedimentibacter sp.
AGGGTTATGAAAATACAAAAAATAACTATTAAACAAACTACAATAATTTGGTATAATAATAGCACTTACATAAAAGGGGGGATTTAATGTTTAGCTTACTTACTTTACCAGATAACAGAGAATCCACTTTTGACGATAAAGAGTATATAATCGATTTATATGAGAAATTCGGTAACTCCTTGTGGAAATATGCATACTCACTGTCAAAGAATAATGAAATCGCAAACGACTTGGTATCCGCAACATTTTTAAAAATAATTGAAAAAATAGATATAATTAGAAAAGTTCATAGATATAAAATTAAATCTTATCTCATGAGCATGATAAAAAACACCTACTATAATTATATTAAAAAGGAAAAAAAAACGATAGACTTTGATACTATTTCGGAATACAGTTACCATAACACAGACAACGACTTCACTGATAAAATAGGTATTTCAGAAGTAGAAGAAACATTAAATTATATGCCAGAACCATACAGATCTATTCTGATATACAGATATGTGTATGACGAATTAACTTATGAGGAAATAGCGATATCCTTAAATATAAATGCCAACAGTATTAGAGTCTACAAACAAAGAGCCGTAGAAATGTTAAAACAAAGAATGAAAGGTGGCGAAGTTAAAAATGAAGAATAACAATAATGATAATTTTAATGAAGATTTCCTTATTAAAAAAGCCGCTTTATCGCTTGTTGAAAAAGATAACGAACTACTTGACTTGCTAGAAAAAGACACATCCATTGTAAACTCTGGCCAAGATGAACTTGATAAAGAAATATACTCTATGATCTACGAGGAATTTGGCAAGAAAAATACCAAGCAAATAAAAATCAAAAAGCAACTATTAAAAGCCTCAATATTAGCATTAGTAATGATTAGTGGATTCATCATTCCTTTTACAACGGTCGATGCATTTAGAGAAAAAGTATTAAATCTATATATTGAGATTTTTGATACACATGCATCATTTAAACCTAAAGAAGACGATATTTTTAGGGAATTTAAAGTAAATTATATACCTGAAGGATATACAAAAATCGATGAAATTAAAACACCCAGCTTTTACTTTTTAATTTACAATAATAAAGAAAATAACATGATTGACATTACACTATACGCCAACGAATCTTCTTTTAACGTAGATTCGGAGGAATGCGAAAAATACAATGTCCATATTAACAATAAGGATGGTTATATATATAGAAAAGATACAACAAATATAACAATTTTTGAATTCCACGGAAATACAATCATTATTAACAGCAACGACAATGCCTTAAGCAATGAAACGTTAATTAAAATAGCTGAATCCATAAAATAATGTTACACTTCCTCCATTTAAATTGTCTTATCAATAAATATAACTTTTAAAGGAGATTAAAATGAAGAAAGTACTTGCATTTATTATTATTTCAACAATCATTCTATCATTCGGAACTCAATCTTTAGCAATGATTGAAGAATCACCAACATCTATCATCAAGCCAGCTTATACTTACATATCTAGTTTTGGGGCTGCCCTTGAAATTAATAGTATTGGAGTTGCTACATGCGAAGGAATAATGTCACATACACTAACTGATGGTACATGCGAATTAGTTATTGAATTAAAAAAACTAGATTCTAATAAAAATTGGGATACGATAGCTACATGGACCTCAACAGGCTTACAAAAATGTGCAGACTACCGATATAGAGCAGTTTCAAGAGGCACATACAGGGTTTATGTAACAGCTAAAGTTTACGACAGTTCAGGAAATCTTGTAGAGTCCCAGTTAGTTCATTCCATCACAGATACTTATTAAAATAAAAGAACAAGGCTAAAGTGATTAACGGGTTCAGTTTTGGGGTGCAAATTTAATAATCAAACAAAAAACACCTAAAGCATTATTTAGGTGCTTTTTGTGTGTCGCATAATATAAATAATGTGTCGTTTATTCAAGCAAAGATAAATCTCATTTTGTTTTTGAAACTACAATACATTCAGGAAAATCAAAAGTATCTCTATTAACTTTTAATATTATTTTTTTGTTTAAGATCGTTAAGATGTATTAAGGTTTCTGAGTATTTTTCTTTCATGTCAGTTAATTCTAATTTAAGATTTGCGGCTTCATGATTTTTTAGTTTCTATTTTTGAGGAAACTCAAAATATAAATTATTTAAAAAAATGTTACATTGCCATCTTTTAAATTGTCTATATAGTAAAAGGGGATGTGTCTGGCTTTGTTTCAATGTGCTATAATTATTGAACAAGGCATTTAAGGGAGATTGGTTTATGCCTAATTTTACAATTATTAAATTGGGAGGATTGAAATGAGTGATGTAAAGTACGGATTTTTATTTCCAGGTCTAACAATGTATGATTATAAGAGCATCGAAGATTATTTAACTGAGATGGCAGCTAAAGGGTGGAAAGTTGAAAATGCAGGTCCGGGTTTATGGAAATTCAAGAGAACAGAGCCATCAAACAAGATATTTTTTGTTCACTTTGCTAGTAGTGTTTCAGAATTGGAGCCTGTTTCTGCAGAAGGGCAAAGAACACTTAAAGAAACCTGTGTCGAAGGTGGCTGGAAAAAAGAGTTTCAATGGAAACAAATGCAAGTATTTAGTGCTGATCAAGAAGTAAAACCCTTAGAAATTGATGAGATAATTAGGTTGGAAAACACACACCAAAAAATGAAAAAAACTTTTATTCCAGACTGGACTAAAGTCTTCTTTATGATGATGATTCTCGCATTCTTTAATGGTAGGAATCTCTTCATAAACTTTTCTTATGTCGATGAAAAGAAATTTTTGCTTTTTTTGGGTTACTTATGTGGAGCTTTTATAGCAGGGGCTACTCTGCTAGGATACTTGTTTTGGTTTAAATTGTCGAAGAAGAAAATAATTGAAGGTGGTACATGTGTAAGTACCAAATGGTACCACTTGTTTTTAATCGTATTAGTAATTGGATTTGTGGCTGCATCTATTGGAATCCTTGTATATATAATATGAGCATCTTTAAAATGTAATAGAGGCTATTATGAAATGGAGGAGGTAAAACGAGGTTTAAGATAAGAGCCATAAAATAACATATATGCTATGAAAAGATGGAGGGAGAAAAGGAAAAAAATAATAAGTTTAATATTAATTATGACGTTAATTTTAAACATAGGGGGTACTGTATTTGCAGCCACTGACAATGATGCTTTATCAACTATAAAATTAACAGAGAATAGGATTTTAATGAAAATAGATGATGAATTTGGTGTTTTAACAGTGGATGAAACTGCTAGAGGTGCAAAGTTTACAGTTGAGGTAGGCGGAGAAGTTGAGGGTTATTTTAATATTGACAAAGTCAACAATACTATATATTCATCATATACAGGAAAAACCATTTCGATACCAGAAATTGAAAGTGATATCGGGGTAATGCCACAAGCTGTGGGGGATGTGGTTGAAAGTTATGAAAATAAAATTAGTTATGCTGATATGTGTGATTTAGTTACGGAAACATCGACCAATCTCGCATATGCTGCAGCTTTAATTACATTAGTTTCTTTAGCTATGGGCGTGACGTTAACAGCTGGAGCTGCAGCTGTAGTAACGATGATTGGTTTTATTCCAGGTGCATGGAATGATATTCGTAATGGTATTGGAGGTGGTAGTGCAAGTCATGGCATAAAAGTTGTGGTGGATAAAGTGGAAATACAGAAACATCAAGGTGGAAAAATAGTCAAAGGTTATAAGTTTGAGATATCAAGTGTGTCTCTCTATTAACAGGATACGGTGACATTTTAAAGTTGCAGTCAGTAATGTATAAAAGCATCGCGTGTTTACAATATTGAAAGCTCTTAATCTTGCGGATTGAAGCAAATCTATTTTATAGCCTCTATTGTAAAATGGAAAGGGTTCTTTTACATCATAAGTAAATCCGATTATTAAATGTTGACAGAATCTGTGATTATAGTATATCCTGTCTTTGACAGTTGAGAGAAAACAAAAAGTCTGGAATGCTGATGAATATTGGTTTCCAGACTTTTAAACGTTTGAATATATTAGTCTGCTGCTATTTCAGTCCACCTGCTTGTGTACATATCCATAAACTCTTT
>DATESJ010000061.1:0-2229 GCA_035270885.1 Sedimentibacter sp.
GAAGCCTGATGAAATACTTCTTCTATTGGATGCAATGACAGGACAGGATGCAGTAAAAGTTGCAGAAACATTCAACTCCTATTTGGATATTACAGGAGTAATACTTACAAAAGTTGATGGTGATGCAAGAGGAGGAGCAGCTCTTTCAATAAGAAATGTAGTTGACAGACCAATTAAATTTCTGTCTGTAGGAGAGAAAATGGATCAACTTGAAACATTTCATCCCGACAGAATGGCATCAAGAATACTTGGAATGGGTGATGTTCTCTCAATAATAGAAAAAGCGCAAGATGCTTTTGATGAAAAAAAGGCATTGGAACTTCAAAAAAAATTAAAAACTCAAGATTTTAATTTAGATGATTTCTTATCACAGCTTGAGCAGATGAAGAACATGGGGCCTTTAGATGAAATATTAGAAATGGTTCCGGGACTTGGAGGCAACAAAAAGTTAAAAGGGCTTAAAGTTGATGAGAAAGAACTAGTTTATACTGAAGCAATTATTAAATCTATGACTAAGAAGGAAAGATTGAATCCTTCAATCATAAACGGCAGCAGAAGAAAAAGAATTGCTAGTGGAAGCGGAACATCAGTTCAAAAAGTAAACGCATTGTTAAAACAATACGAAGAAATGAAAAAAATGATGAAGAAATTCTCAACCATGGGAATGGGCAAGAAAAAAGGCGGCTTCGGCAATTTCAAAATGCCGTTTTAAGATGCCCAAACCATATAAATTGTTAGAAATAGGATATTCCTTTTTCATATATATTAAATTAGGGGTGTGTCCCCATACATTAAAATAAGGAGGTGACAATATGTCAGTAAAAATCAGATTAAAAAGAATGGGTTCAAAAAAGAAACCATTTTACAGAATAGTAGTAGCAGATTCTCGTTCTCCAAGAGACGGTCGTTTCATTGAAGAAATTGGATATTACAATCCTGTAGTTGAGCCAAAGGTTGTTAAAATCAATGATGAAAGTGCAATCAAATGGTTAAACAACGGTGCAAAACCTACAGATACAGTTAGCGTACTTTTCAAAAAGAACGGTATCTATGAAAAAAGAGATGAAAACAAATAAGAGGTGATAACATGGGTGAATTAGTAAAATATATAGCAAAATCACTTGTTGACAATCCTGATATGGTTTCAGTCAATGAAGTTGAAGGTAGCCAATCACTGATAATTGAATTAAAAGTAGCTCCTGAAGACATGGGTAAAGTAATCGGAAAACAAGGCAGAATAGCAAAAGCAATTAGAACAGTTGTAAAAGCAGCGGCTACAAAGGATAATAAAAGAGTTATAGTAGAAATTATTCAATAAGAAGACCTAAACTGAGGTAGAAATGAAGGATTATATTAAAGTTGGTAAATTAGTAAATACTCACGGTGTCAAAGGTTATATAAAATGCCTACCAATGACAGATGATTTGGAAAGATTTGAAGAATTAGAATATATCTATACAGAAAAAGACAATAAAAAGCGTATAATTAACGATGTGTGGTATCAAAAAGGAATGGTTTATCTTAAACTTGAAAATATCGATGATATGGATAGTGCTGAATCATTTAAGGACACATATATTTCTATATTAGAAGATCAGTTGAGAGAACTTCCCCAAGATTCATATTTTTTATTTGATTTAGAAGGAATGGACGTATATTCAACTGAAGGTGATTATATAGGCGAAATTTTAGATATCTTCCAAACAGGTGCCAACGATGTTTATGAAGTTAAAAACAAAAATAAATCTTATTTAATACCGGCAATCAAGGATGTTGTCAAAACTGTCAATGTTCAGGATAGAAAAATGATAATAAATGTTATCGAAGGGTTACTTGAATGAAATTTGAAATAATTACTTTATTTCCGGAATTGATTGATGTTTATTCAAAAAATGGAATCATCGGCAGAGCTGTGGAAAACAAATTGTTTGACATAGAATATGTAAATCTAAGAGATTATTCGGAAGATAAACATAAGAAAGTTGATGATTATCCGTATGGCGGAGGTCCAGGCATGCTTCTAAGGCCGGAACCAATGTTTAGAGCTTTAGATGCTATAAAAAGGCATAATTCATATATTATTTATTTATCACCTAAAGGCAGCTTATTTAATCAACAAAAAGCCATAGAGCTATCCGGTAGGGATCATATAGTATTTATTCCCGGACATTATGAAGGCATAGATCAAAGAATTATCGACAAATATGTTGATGAAGAAATATCTGTGGG
>DATESJ010000062.1:0-2662 GCA_035270885.1 Sedimentibacter sp.
AGAGCTATTGCTGCATGAGAAGGTTTAGCAAATTTTTGTCCAACAGCCTGCAAGGTATATGCAACACCTGCTGACATAATACCACCATATAATAGAGGAACTAATGCATTGGAAATTCCACTTAAGTTTACATCTTCAAAAATAAAGGCTGTAATTAAGCTTAAAAGAGAACAAGTGGCAAATTGTACACTGGACAATTTAATAGCATCAATTTTCTCAACAAATTTGCCTATTACTTGAATGTGAGCTGCCCAGAAAAATGCTCCTATAATTTCAAGAAAGTCACCGAATTCAATGGTGAAGTTTTCGTTTATACTTAAAAAGTAAAGTCCTATAACTGCTACTATAGCTCCAATCCATGTGGTGTAATGTGTTTTTTGTTTTAAAAATATACCTAATATTGGAACTAATACTATGTATAAACTTGTGATAAAACCCGCTTTTGCTGCAGTTGTATAAATAAGTCCAAATTGTTGTAACGATGCTGCTATAAATAATATGGTTCCGGCTATCATTCCTGCTTTTAAGGTAGTTTTAAAGTCGGCATCTATTTTTTCTTCCTTATCATTATCAGTTTTTTTGCCGAAAAAATAAATTACAGGAAGTAAGGAAATACTTCCCAATGCAAATCGAATGCCATTAAAAGTAAAGGCACCCATATGCTCCATACCTACCCTTTGTGCAACAAAGGCAAATCCCCAAATTGCTGCTGTAAGCAGCAATATAAATACTGATCTAATTTCTTTTGATTTCATAATCTTCCCCTTAGCTTAGTAATAATAACATTTTAACATAAAAACCAAATTATTGGAATAGTAATTTTGTCATCATTTTTTCATCATTTTTCTCAGCTTTTTAATAGCATTATACTTTACATTTATGACTGCACGGTTCTTTAAATTTAATTCTTCTGATAATTTTTTTATCGAGTATTGTTCACCATAGAACAAACGTAAAACTTCTTGTTCCTTTTTCGTCAATTTCTTCAAACATTTATTAAGCAAATATCTTTCATCTTTATTTATAATTTCATCTATTTGGTTTGAACTGTTGCTTTTTAGCTCTTTGCCCATAGCACTTAAATCTTCCATACTTATTGTAGTATTTTTCATATCTTTCTTGTAATAGTTTTTATAGAAATAGAACAATGCAATTTTAACATATTGTAGGAAGTGTACATTTTTACTTGTATCATAATCTTTTAGCGACTGTAAAATAACTATATATCCTTCTTGCAACAAATCTTCAGTAATTATATTTGAAGGGCTATAATATTTATAAATATTTTTAAAAATAAGTGGCTTTAGCCTTTTGAGCAATTTTTCTTGATAATTCTTGTCCCCTTTTAAAGACTTCTGAATAATATAATTAATGTCAGAGTTCATTTTTATCACCCTTTTTGATTTATTATATGAATAAAGAGAAATTGTGTAAAAATGGCAATGGCCAAATTTAGGGAGTGGGATCAATCAAAGTCCTTAAAAGAAAATTGGTTAGTATTTCAATAAAATTTTATTATTAAAGGAAATGAATTATATGAAAAATAGTATAAAATTCAACGAAATTGAAGCGATGCTTCCAGTATATGTGAAAGATAAAGGAAACTGCACGGAAATAGTAACAAATGAAGCATCTTTTATAAAAAATGCAACAATTGAAACTTGTACAAAAAACTTAGCAGATTTTTATAATATAAGTTTGTACCACAATCGTTTAAACTATGGACAAGAGTTAGGTATAACCAATAAAGTTCCGCTGGTTATAAATGATAATCTGATTTTTATTTACATTAATGTAAGAGAGCCTATGTTTAATCATGATGCTGCCTTTGGACTATTTGATGTAAATTCCATAATAGATTTTTATGATAAAGAAGGTAAGGCAGTAATTGAGCTTAAGTCAGGAAAAATAATTGATTCCAGACAAAGTGTTAAATCTGTAAAAAAAAGCATGCTTAACGCAAGACTTGCCAAAGATATGTACAAAGAAAAACACAATAAATCATAACCAGCCACGGGGACGGTTCCGATGGCAGGTCTAATAACCGTCCCCAATAGTTGGTCATATTTAAAATCCGGTGGACATATAATAATAGTAGTATTTAAGGGGGGATTTTCATGGATGAAAAAATTATACAAAGTTTAGTGCTTGAAAATAAAGAAATATTAAATGTCACCGGCGTTGAAGGGGTTGATAATTTTAACGATGAAACAGTTGTGCTTATTACATCAAAAGGAAAGCTTACCATAAAGGGAGAAAAACTAAACATAAGCAAGCTTAATGTGGAAGAAGGTAAGCTTATGGTTAAGGGTATCATTAATTCTCTGATTTTTTCCGAATATGAAGGCCAGAGAGAAAAAGTGAGCCTGGTTAAGAAATTATTTAAATAATATGGACTATTTACCTTATTCTCAGGAATACATGCTTGCAGTTTCAATAATGGCAGGTATGTTTCTTGGACTTATATGGGATGTTTACAGACTTGTAAGACATTATGGCAAGCTTAATGCAGCAGCAACTGTAATAGGTGATATTTTATATTGGATAATAAGCATAAAATTAAGCACCCAGCTAATATTAGACATTAGCTTCGGCAATGTTAGATTTTTCATACTATTGGGATTTTTAGCGGGTGCTCTTTTGTATTTCTATGGAATTAGCA
>DATESJ010000063.1:0-2924 GCA_035270885.1 Sedimentibacter sp.
ATTATTGATGCTGGATTTACAACTATGGGTATTGAAATAAAAGACCCTCCTATCATAACAAGTCCTATGCCTGTCATAGTTCCAACTATTCCTCCAATTGCCGAAAGTGTAGCTGATTCTATGAGAAACTGAAACAAAACATCCTTTGTTCTAGCACCTAAAGCTTTTTTTATACCTATTTCCCTTGTTCTTTCCGTCACAGATACAAGCATAATATTCATTATACCAATTCCGCCTACTAAAAGTGATATGGCCGCAATTGCAGCAACTGCAACTGATAAACCTGTCACAACACTGTTTACCTGTGTTTGTTCTTCTTCAACTGTATAATATATATAGTTTTCAGGGCTTCTATTTTTTAATTTAGCCATGTAATTAATAATTTCATCTCCTGTAAAGCTTATGGAATATTTGCTATTTACAAAAATATCCAATCCATAATAACCGTAATTATTTGAATAGGGCATGGTATAAGGTATGTAGCTACTTTCATAAGCACTTTGTCCCTGCATTAGTGTTAAAAAAGGTGATTGTTCATTTTTGTAAATTCCTACAATAAGCAGTTCCTCCATATTATTATCTATTTTAACCTTAATAGTTTCACCTACAGCATTATCCTTGCCGAACAATTTCAAAGCTGCATTTTGCTCCAACACTATTACCTTGCTTTTTCTGTCTATATCATTATCATTTATCATTCTGCCGTAAAGCATTTTTACTTGCTGAACATTTTCATAACCTGCATCAATAAATTCCATGCCTAATTTTATGGTGTTCCTTTTTTCCGTAACATCGCTTCTTATGGAGTCAGTGGGGCTAATATATAATAATTTTTCCTTAAACCTTTCCTTTAATAGCTTTAAATCATCATTGTATAAAAAATCCGTAGACCTAAAGTCCTCAATATTTCCAATATAAAGATTTGCCCTGTTTTCACCGAAATCTTTGTATAAATCGTCCATTACGCCCTTCATGCTATCGCCTATTGAAACTATTGAAATAACAGAGCTTATACCTATAATAATTCCAAGCATAGTGAGAAGGGAGCGCATTTTATTTGATAAAATAGATTGAAAAGCTATTTTAATATTTTCAAGCCAAATTATTTTCAACACCCTCTTTCCTTCTGTCTTCAATTATAGACCCATCCTTAAAAACAATAATCCTATCAGCATATTTTGCAACTTCAGGCTCATGGGTTACTACGATTATGCTATTGCCTTCCTTATTAAGATTTCTAAAAATACTCATAATTTCTTCTGATGAGTTTGTGTCTAAATTTCCTGTAGGCTCATCAGCAAGTATTATGGGCGGATTATTGGCCAATGCTCTAGCAATAGCAACTCTTTGTTTTTGACCTCCTGATAATTCATTGGGCAAATGTTCAACTCTATCTTCAAGACCTACTTTTTCCAAAAGCTCTAAAGCTCTTTCTCTTCTATGTTTTGAATTAATTTTAGCATATATCATGGGAAGTTCAACATTTCTTAAAACATTAGTACGAGGTATTAAATTAAAGGCCTGAAAAATAAATCCAATCTTCTTATTTCTTATGAGTGAAAGCTCATCGGCACTTTGTTTATCAATTTCTATACCATCTAGCAAGTAATTACCTGATGTTGGTCTGTCAAGGCAGCCAATAATGTTCATAAGCGTAGACTTTCCTGAGCCGGAATGACCCATTATGGCTATAAATTCACCATAATTTATTTCAATATTTACATCTTTTAAGGCATGGACCTCAACAGCACCTGTTTTATAAATTTTGTTTAAATTTTTAATAGAAATCATTTTGGCCATATTTAACCTACTCATTTTCATTAGGAATAACTGTTATGCCATCCTCAAAGGTTTCATCGGGATTTATTACGAATTTCATTCCCTCAGTTAATTCTCCGCTTATTTCAGATTCCAAATCAGTTTCAAGACCAATTTCAACAGCTATAGAACTTATTGTATTATCTTCATTTAATATGTATATTTTGTATTCCTCACCATCCTGAACTATGGCACCAGAAGGAACTGCAAATACATTTTCTGCTTTGTCAGCTTTTATTTTTGCATTGGCAATTACACCAGCTATTAAATTTTGTGGCTTTTCAGTAATATCTATCAAAACAGGAATTACTCTTTCCATGTTGTTATTATCCTTTTGCTCTGCAGTTGGAGATATTCTTGCAACAATGCCCTTTGTAAATTCATTTCCTAATATATCAGAATGAATTTCTGCTTCCTGGCCTAATTTAATTTTCCCCACGTCAAATTCACTAATAGACACCTTCATTTGAAGCTTTTGTAAATTTTCCACTACAAACATGGCTGTTCCATTTACAGTATCCTTAGCATATCTTCCAATATTCACATTTACTCTTGTAACAGTGCCATCTATTGGACTTTTTATGTATACTTTTTCTAAATTTTCTTTCTGAAGATTTAACTCCTGCACTTGAATTTCAATACGCTTCTTTTCAGCAGCTGACAAGGTAATTTTACCATTCACAGCATTGAAACTTTCTATACTTTTTTTAGCATCTGTTAGTGTATTTTCAATGCTTTTAAATGCATCTTCGGTTATTATTTCATTTTCATACAATTCTTTGTTCTGAGTATAGCTTTTCTCCAATTCATTAAGCTTTAATATAGCTTTATCATATTCAATCTGCAATGATCTTAATCTGTCTTCCATCTCTAAATTAGCCAATTCTATTTGGTTTTCTTCATGTGATATTTGTTTTTCTAATTCTTCACTGTCTAATACCGCTAAAATCTGATTTTTTTCAACGATATCTCCTTCTTTTACTTTAATGTCTATTATTTCGTAATTTAAAGGAGATACAACTTCTGCCTTCTCAATTCCTTCCAAAGGTGACTTAACAGAAATAATATGTTCCAATGTTTTTCTTTCCAATTTAGAAACATTAGCC
>DATESJ010000064.1:0-3186 GCA_035270885.1 Sedimentibacter sp.
CTTGGTTGAACAAACAAAAGTAGAAAAATTTGTAATGGAAAAATCTGCTTACCTAGATAAAGAAGCAGTTGCAGATTGGGCTGGAAATGCTGTAGCATGGCTTGAAGCACAGGATGCTTTCCTTGGAGTTGCAGGAGAAAAATTTGAGCCTGTAAAAAATGTTAATCGTGCTGAGGCAGCATTGGTAGTATTTAATACATTGTTTGCAGAATAATTTAGCAAATATATAAATGAGCGATTATTTCGCTCATTTATTATAAGGAGGTAAAAATGTTTAAAAAATTTACTATGTGGCTCTTGATTGTCTGTATGTTTATAATGAATGTAACTCCTGCTTTTGCACAGGAGCTTGAACTTGTTATTACAGGCACAGGAATGAATGAAGAAATATTAATTTCAACAAATGACTGGGCAAAATACAAGATGGTTGAGAGAACCTTTTCAACAAACAACAGTCTTGGATTTCACAAAATTGTTAAAGCAAAAGGTTATGATTTGTTTGACCTAATGGGAAATGGCCTAAAAACTGACAAAGATTATACAGTTAAATTCACTTGTTCTGACGGGTTTGAATTTACAAAGACAATCAGTGAACTGAAAAGTGCTTATTATTACAATGATTTTACTGTAGGAAGCAAGGACTCGGTTATGCCTATGATTGCAAAATACACTAAGGTTTTAGCTGATTTTCCGAAAAATGTTTTTGCTCCACCAGTTACATGGACAGATGCTCCCATAACTGAAGAAAATACAGATAAGGATTTCCCAAAACTAATATTTGGACAAAGAGATATTGATGATATGAATATGTCTAAATGGGGCAAAGAAGTAATAAAAATTACTGTAGGAGATGAAATAGCGAAGGTTACTTCATCATCACCTTACAAACACATTGGTAAAGAGGGTGAACCTTACAATGTTGATGCCATTACCGGAGCCACCTTTACAATTGAAGGACCTGCCGTTGAAGGATACAGAGCTATTTCATTAAGACAAATAGAAGAGGACACCAAGGGACAATTTTTAGGTACATATTATGAAAAAGTAGACGATAAAGTAGTTGAAAATTCTTATGAAGGAATTAATGTCAAATATTTGATTGACAATTATGTGAAATCGAAGCCTAATGCAGGAAATATAACCTTTAAAGATAAATCTAGACAGACTATTGTAACAGTTGATATATCTGAGGCAGATAAATATATGGTTGCTTACGGCATCAATGAAGTGCCCTTGGTATATTTGGACACAGAAGAAGGATATATCAAGGAAAAATATAACGACAACGGCTGCTTTAAATTAATATATGAGCAGGATGAAATTACAGCCAAAGAATTTTCTAATGTGGCCTATATTTATATTGAAGAAAATGATGCTAAAAATATTTATGAGCATAGTTATGCTCCATACAACAATCCAAAGTATACGGACTATGAATTGATTATCCATGGGGATGCTTTAGGAAAAGAAGTAAGATACAAGGTTAAAGATATTGAAGCAATGACAGACCTTCATGCAACCCATGAGTACAGTCTTTCAAACAGTGAATATTTTTGGTATTACAATACCTTTAAAGGTGTGACCCTCTGGGAGCTTCTTATAAAAGCCGGACTGGATAAAAATATTGATGAAAATACTCAGATTAGATTCGTTGCAGCAGACAATTATAATTTTGCTCCAATGACTATAAAACAAATTAAAGACAGCTCTTTGTACGGATATTATGAAAAAAGCGCCTTAGATACAGGTGACGGCACATTCCCGGGAGAGTATGTAGATCCTATTCATAGGGATTTGCCTGTCTTAGTTGCTTATGGATTTAACAAATATCCCTATGTAAATCGTCCAACTGACGAAGGTTTTAATCCTGGTCTTGGCAATGATGGGGGACCCCTTAGAATAATTTTTGGTAAAACAAATTATAACGACACAAACGGTTCAAACCAAGTGCAGTTTGTAAAAGAAATAATTATTGGACAAGGCCAATCTATTGCAACAGATACTCAGGGAACAGGCTCAGGGGTTAGCACGGAAATAGAAATGGATGAATCCTGGGGCCATAATCAAGGCATTTATAAAGAATATTTGGATGTGCCGGTTCTTCGTGTAACAGGTTCTCAAGTTAAACAACCAATGACATTTACCTTAAGGCAAATTGAAGCATTGATAGAGCATTCAGTGAGAGACACTTACACAGGTGACGGTATCAGACAAATGCAGGGTGTTGTTCTTTGGAATTTAATCAATGAAGTTGTAGGTCTTAAGGATGATGTAGATGTTCCCAGCATTAGAGTATTTAGCGGACAAAACTACAACCAAATACTAAGAAGTAATGAGCAGATAGTAAATGGAGTTTTGAATTCTCAAGGACAAACTAAGAAAATAATTTTAGCTTATGCAACAGAAGGCTATCCATTAGTACCCGATGAAGGAAGTGCTGGATATGTAAACAACAACGCTTATGGACCATTGAGACTAATTATCGAAGAAAGTAAATCTATGTGGATTAAGTGGACTGACTGCATAGTAGTTGGTACAGGAGAATATGAAGCCCCTGAAATGAAGGATGTAAAAGAAGATATTCTTTTTACAGATATTGAAAACCATTGGGCAAAAGACAGCATAATGCAAATGACATCATTAGGCTATGTAAAAGGAAGCGACGGCTATTTCAGACCAAATGATTATATAAGCAGGGCTGAATTCGTTTCATTGATTGTAAGGGTTTTAGGTATCAAGGACAATATTGCCATAGAATTTGACGATGTAAAAGCTAGTGACTGGTTTGCTCAAGATATAGCTTCTGCATATGCAAAAGGTTTGGTAAAAGGATATAGTGAAAAATCATTTAAGCCTAATTCACCTATTACAAGACAGGAAATAGCTTCAATTATAGGCTCTTTGTTAATAGATGAAGAAATTAATACAGATGATGTACTATCTGTTTTCAATGATGAAGTTGCAGACTGGGCAAAAGTATCTGTTGCAAAGACAGCCAAAGCAGAAATTATTAAAGGACAACCCGGCAATGTTTTTGCAGGAAGACAAAATGCAAGCAGAGCAGAAGCTGTAGTAATGCTTTTAAGATATTTAAATAAATAATTTTATTGAATGAAGGTACTTTGTTGTTTATACAATAAAAATAGGGGGAGAAACAATTCTCCCCAACCTTTTTGAAGAGGTGTT
>DATESJ010000065.1:0-5141 GCA_035270885.1 Sedimentibacter sp.
TTCATTTAATTTCTTGATATCATCTCTTGTTGTAACCCCACCTGATGCAACAATATTTAATTTAGTTTTTTCGGATAATACCTTGTATATATCAAAATTAGGTCCCGAAAGCATCCCATCCTTTGAAATGTCAGTATAAATAAGCGTTTTAATGCCAATATCTTCTAAGAAGCCGCATATTTCAATGGAATCTACATTTCCCACAGTCTGCCATCCTCTAACCGCAACCTTGCCCTTTAAGGCATCAATTGAAACTGCTATATGCTCTTTGTACTTATTAACAAGCTCTGTAAGCAGCCTTTTATTTTCAATTGCAATAGTACCTACAATAACTCTTTCTACACCAATATCCAGTAGGTTCTTTATTCTTTCTTCATCCCTGATGCCTCCCCCTGTCTGCATGGGGATCTTTATTGCTTTTGCTATTTTTTCTATTGAATTTCTGTTTTGGAAACCTTCATTTTTTGCTCCATCCAAATCAACCACATGAAGGTATTCAGCCCCCAGGGACTCCCATTTTTTCGCCATTTCAACAGGGTCTCCTGAGTATACATCAACCTTGTCAAATTTTCCCTGTGTAAGTCTTACACATTTATTGTCCTTTATATCTATAGCTGGAAATAGTATCATACTTCTGCTCCTTCCTACTTCTCAATAATTTCTTTATAAGCTTTCAAAATGTTTGCTCCAATTTCTCCGCTTTTTTCGGGATGAAATTGTATACCATACACATTATTATTTCTATAAGGCCCCCTTTGTGGATTGAAGGTCGTCAGATGTTATTTGAACTGCCTTTTTCATGGCTCTTCCAAAGCCTTTAAAAACTGACTCTATTTTGTGGTGGTCATTTTCGCCATACAATAAATCCACATGAAGATTGTACAAACAGTTATTTGCAAATCCAATGAAAAATTCTTTGAAATCCTCCGTTGCCATTGTACCGATTTGACTTCTGTTGAATTTTAAATTGTAAATTAGATAGGGTCTACCGCCTAAATCCACAACAACTCTTGACAGTGTTTCATCCATAGGAAGATACATAAATCCATATCTTTCAATACCATTCTTATCCCCCAAAGCTTTGATGAAAGCTTGCCCCAAGCTTATTCCTATATCTTCTGCTGTATGGTGGGTATCTGAATTTAAATCTCCTATGCACTTTATATCCAAATCAAATTTTCCGTGAAAAGCAAACAAAGTAAGCATGTGGTCTAAAAATCCTATACCTGTATCAATATTCGTTATGCCCATACCGTCTAAATTTAAATTAATATTAATTTCTGTTTCTAACGTTTTGCGTTCTATTGAACTAGTTCTCATATATGCCTCCCATCAATTTTTTTATTTCATCTAGTAAAATCATGTTTTCTTCACTTGTGCCTACAGTTATACGGTAGTAAACTTCCTGGTAATTGAATTTTCTTATTAAAGCTCCCCTTTCCATTAACTTTTCATACAAATTATCTATAGGGGATTTAACAAACAAAAAGTTGGCCCCAGAAGGATAAATTAGGAAATTTAATTTTTCCAATTCATTAGTTAAATCTTCTCTTAACTCTTTTACATTTGATATATAATCCCTTACTCTATCTGAATTCTCCAGTGCCATCTCTGTAGCATATTGGGTTAGTATATTTATATTGTAAGGTATTTTGACCTTCCATATATATTTGACCGTTTTTTTATTTGCTAT
This sequence comes from Sedimentibacter sp., assembly GCA_035270885.1. GTDB lineage: Bacteria > Bacillota > Clostridia > Tissierellales > Sedimentibacteraceae > Sedimentibacter. The sequence continues at coordinate 1,694 of DATESJ010000065.1, forward strand.
AAGGCATCCTATCCTAAGCCCTGCTAAACCGAAGGCCTTAGACATTGTTCTCATTACAATTAAATTTTCATATTCATTAATTAAATCCAATACTGAAGATTCAGAAAAATCCGCATAAGCTTCATCCAATATTACCAAAGAATTTCTCACACTATCCAAAAGCTTTACAACATCCTCTCTTTTTGTTACATATCCTGTGGGATTATTAGGAGTACAAAGAATTACTACTTTTGGCTTTTGTTTATTAGCTTCACTTATTAATTTGTCTATATTTTGACTAAAGTCTTTTTCCGATTGAATTCCCACAAATTTAGCTGAGCATAAGTCACAATAGGTTTGATACATACTAAAAGATGGAACAAAAGTCATTACCTTATCATCTTTTTCACAGTAAGCATTTATTACTGTATTAATAATTTCGCTGGAACCATTTCCAACAATTATATTTTCTGTTTTGCAACCGTAGTATGCAGACATTTTTTCTCTTAGTTTCTTTGAATCGCTGTCAGGATATAAATTTGGACTAAAGCTTTCAATATTAAATCCATCTTTAAGCAAATAGTTACTTCCCTCATTTGCATCAAGCTTAACTCTATAGGCTACATCATTTACAAAATAAGCCTCCAATTTTTCTACACTTTCTTTTAATTTAATCATTGCTTTCTTTATCTCCTGTCATTCTTATTTTTATTGCATTAGCATGTCCTGAAAGACCCTCATTTTCTGCAAATCTTATTATATGCTGGGCATTTTCAAGCAAGGCAGCCTTGCTATAATAAATAAGAGAAGTTTTCTTTATAAAATCATCAACACAAAGGGCTGAAGAAAATTTAGCTGTTGAACTGGTAGGCAAGGTGTGATTTGGGCCTGCAAAATAATCTCCCACCGGCTCAGGACTATATTCTCCTAAGAAAATTGCTCCTGCATTTTTTACTTGCTTATAAATATCAAATGAATTTCCTGTAATAATTTCTAAATGCTCAGGGGCTATTTCATTAGCTAAATCTATAGAATGTTTAATACTATCAGCAATTATTATTGCTCCATAATTATTTAAAGACTTTTTAATTATTTCTTTTCTTTCCAAGCTTTCTGTTTGCTTGCTTAGTTCAATTTTTACTTGATCAGCTAAGGTATATGAATTTGTGATTAAAATTGAAGCAGCCATTTCATCGTGCTCAGCCTGAGATATCATATCTGCTGCAATGTATGTGGGATTGGCTGTTTTATCTGCAATTATCAATATTTCACTTGGACCTGCTATCATATCAATTCCCACTAAGCCGGATACACTTCTTTTGGCAGCAGCAACATAAACATTTCCAGGTCCAGTTATTTTATAAACTTGTGGAATAGTTTGGGTCCCATAGGCTAAAGCACCTATACCTTGTGCTCCTCCCACCTTGAATATTCTGTCTACTCTTGCAATGTCAGCTGCAACAAGTATTGAATCTTTAATAGTTCCATCTTTTTGAGGTGGTGTTATCATAATTATTTCATTTACTCCTGCAATTTTAGCTGGTATTGCATTCATCAAGACAGTTGATGGATAGGCTGCTTTGCCGCCAGGTACATATATTCCTACCTTTTCAATTGGATTTACAAGCTGCCCTAAAATTATATCCTTTCCATCAGGCTTAAACTGGTAGCTTTTTCTTATTTGCTTTGCATGGTAAGTTTGAATGTTTTCTTTTGCTACCTTTAAAGTTTCCAAAAGGTCCTTGTCTATAGTTTTATAAGCATCACTTATTTCATTTTGTGAAACTTCAAAATTATCTATATTTACTTTATCAAATTCCATAGTATATTTTTTCAATGCTTGGTCTTTGTTTATTCTCACATCTTCAAGAATTTCATCTACTGTCCTGTAAATATCCTTGTATTCTTCAGATTTACGTTTCTTGATTTCAGCTAAATATTCTTGAATGTTTTCCTCAATTATCCTTACCATTTAGAATCCTCCCTGCTGATTAATTCAACTATTTCTTTAATTTCTTTTCTTTTGAATTTATAGCTTATCTTATTGGCTATAACCATAGCGGAAATGTCATACATATCTTCAATAACCTCAAGCCCGTTAGCTTTCAAAGTATGTCCTGTTTCTACTATATCAACTATTACGTCTGACAGTCCTAATATTGGTGCTAATTCAATAGAACCGTTTAATTTTATTATTTTAATTTTCTGACCTCTGCTGCTGAAAAATCTTTTTGCCGTTTCAGGAAATTTTGTTGCCACCTTTAGAATTGTATCATCTCTAAAAACTTTTCTTCCCTTAATTCCTGCAACAGCTATTTTGCATTTGCCAATATTCATTTTATAAAGCTCATAAAAATCCCCTGAACTTTCCATAATCATGTCTTTTCCCGATATTCCTATATCTGCAATCCCGTTTTCCACATATGTTATAACATCAGAATTTTTCAATAGGATAAAATCAATATCCTTATTTTCATTATTGAAAACTAATTTTCTTGATTTCTCATCTATAGTACTTCCAATTCCTGCAGATTTGAGTATTTCAATAGTTTGTGTTCCTAATCTTCCCTTTGGTATTGCAATTGTTAAACCCATTAGGTAGCCTCCTTGTAAACAGCTTTAAGCAATTCATCTAACTCAAATGTGAACCCTATTGCCGGTATTTTATAACCGTATTGTTCTGTAAAGGAATCATACCTTCCGCCCTTTATTATTGCTTTGTTGGAGCCTTTTATATATCCTCTAAATGTAATTCCGTCATAATAACTTAGTTCTGATACCATAGAAAGGTCATAAATAATATTATTGGTTATGCTTTTCATATAATCATCAACCTTTTTAAGCTCTTGCAAACCAGCCTTTATCATATCATTTAAATATAATCCTTTTATCTGGCTGGTAACCTCTTCATATGTACCTTCTAAATCTAAAAGGTTCAGCAAGGTGCTCATGGGTTCTCTGTATGTAAGCTTAGACAAATACTCACTTAACTCCTGCTTGTTTTTCGAATACAATAAATCCAATATACGGTCACTGTCATATTTACTAAACTGACAAGCCTGAATTATACCCTTTAAAACCTTGCTGTTTCCTATTTCTATTAAATAATCATCAATGTACTTGCTTATTATCTGGTTAGCTGTATTTAATGTGCTTAAATCAATATTTTGATTTTTGTCTCCAATTATTTCAACACCTATTTCCCTATTTTCCTTAATGCCTATTCCATTATGCTTGTATGTTTTGCCATAATAAAATATTTTTAGGTTTGTGCCATATTCCCATTTCGGCATAAATTTATTTATTATTCCGGTTGTAATATCTGGAGACAAAATTAAAATATCGCTCTTACTGTCCAAAACCTTTACTGTTGATTTTTTGTCTATTCTTGAATTGACCGAAGTAAATTCATCGTATCCTTCGAATATAGACGGCTCTATATTCATGTAACCTTCCTGGAAAAGAAAAT
>DATESJ010000066.1:0-7372 GCA_035270885.1 Sedimentibacter sp.
ATATGAAGGTGCTAACAACTAAGAAATCTGTAGAAAACACAAAATTAAAAATACGACCAAGCGGCAAAACGGTTGTAGCTCAAGCTGCTCCTATAATTGTTAATGGTGCAATGAAAGGAAGCGTTGCTGTTTTACATGACATTTCAGGTATAAAGGACTTAACTGATAAATTAGAGGAAGCCGAAAAAAAATTAAGAGAACTTACTTATAAATACAAACCTGAAGATATAATCGGTGAATCAGATTCTATTAAAGAAGTAAAAAAGCTTATTGAGAAGGCTGCTAAGGTTCCTGCTACAGTTTTGTTAAGGGGAGAAAGCGGTACGGGAAAGGAATTGTTCGCAAATTCAATCCATGCTCAAAGTTCTCGTTCTAATAATAGTTTTGTTAGAGTAAATTGTGCAGCTCTGTCCGATTCTTTGCTTGAAAGTGAATTGTTCGGATATGAAGAAGGTTCTTTTACCGGTGCATTAAAGGGTGGGAAAAAGGGTCTTTTTGAAGAAGCTGACAAGGGTACTATATTTCTTGATGAAATTTCTGAAATTAGCCTAAATACACAAGCTAAACTTTTGAGAGTTCTTCAGGAAAAAGAAATAATGCGAGTGGGAAGCAACAAAAACATTCCCATAGATGCAAGAGTTATTGCAGCAACTAATGCTGATTTGGTTAAGTCCGTTAAAGAAGGAAAATTTAGAGAAGATTTATTTTACAGACTGAGTATTCTTCCGATAAATATACCTCCCTTGCGTGATAGAAAGGAAGATATTCCTTTGCTTACCAAAAGATTCATAGTAAAATTTAATGATGAATATGGAAGAAATATAGCTGACATTTCTAATGATGCTTTAAAAAAATTAATGGCTCATGATTGGCCTGGCAATGTAAGAGAATTAGAAAACATAATAGGTAGGTCAATCATATATATGAATATGAATGAAAAGGTAATAGAAAAAATACATTTACCTCAACTTTATACAAGTCAAGTTCAAAACAATGATAATTGTCTTTTAACAGTTTATGATGAAGTAACAACATTAGATAATGTTATAAATAAAGCAGAATCTGATTATATTAAAAGTATTTATATGAAATATAATAAAAACAAAACCCATACTGCCAAGATTTTGGGTATATCCTTAAGGTCCTTGTATTATAAGATGGAGAAGTATGGGATTTCCTAATTGCAAAATATTGCAAAATATTGCTTCTTGAAATTAATTGCATGCAATATATTGCGCAAAATGTAATGTAAAGTAGAATTATAAATCAATTGTTGAAATTTCAACGATTGATTTTTTTTGCTCTTTGGCACGGTTATTGCTTTATATATGTATTGAGGTGAGAATATGAAGAGTTTTGACAAATTAATAGAAATGGCAAAAAACACTGAACCAAGAAAAATAGCAGTTGCAGCAGCCCAGGATGACGATGTATTAAAGGCTATAAAATCAGCTGTAAAGGAAAATATTTGTATTCCGATTTTGGTTGGTGATAAAGAAAAGATAATAGAATTATCAAAAGAAATAGATTTTGACCTTGAGAATATTCAAATTATTGATGAAAAGGACAAACAGCTTTCAGCAAATATAGCAGTATCATTGGTAAGTAGCGGTAAGGCAGATATTGTTATGAAAGGATTAATCGATACATCTATTATTCTTAAGGCTATCCTTAACAAGGAAATAGGTCTTAGAACAGGTAATATTTTAAGTCACGCAGCGGTTTTTGAGTTGGATAAATATCATAAATTGCTAATAGTAACTGATGCTGCAATGAATATAGCACCTAGAGCTTTAGAAAAGAAACAAATAATTGAGAACACTTTAACCTTGTGCAATTCATTATACATAGAAAAACCAAAAGTTGCAGTAATATGTGCCAAGGAAAAAGTATCAGATAAAATGTTAGCTACTGTTGACGCACAAACTCTTGTAGAGATGAATAATAACGGCGAAATCAAAGGTTGTATCGTTGAAGGACCTTTCGGTCTTGACAATGCTATCTCAAAGGAAGCTGCTTCAATTAAAGGAGTAAAAGGTCAGGTTGCAGGAGATGCAGATATATTGTTAATGCCAAATATTGAAGCAGGAAATGTAATGTATAAAGCCTTGACATACTTTTCAAACTCTAAAAATGCCGGAATTATTTTAGGTGCAAAAGCACCAATAGTTCTTACTTCAAGAGCAGATTCAGACGAAACAAAATTATACTCAATTGCATTGGCAGTAATTTGTTCATAAAGGAGATTATCATGAAACAATTAATAATAAACCCAGGTTCTACATCAACAAAGATAGCAGTATATACAGACGAAACAATGATTTTTGAAAAAACAATAAGACATACCAACGAAGAGCTCCAACCATTTCACAAAGTTACTGAACAGTTTCAATTTAGAAAAGAACTTATTATTCAAGCATTAAGAGATAATAACATATCTTTGGATGAATTGGATGCAGTAGTAGGAAGAGGCGGTTTATTAAAGCCTATTGAAGGCGGAACATATGCAGTAAATGATAAATTAATAGAAGATTTAAAAACTAATGTAAAAGGAGAACATGCTTCTAACTTAGGAGCCTTGTTAGCACGTTCCATTGCTGATGAAGTAAACATTCCATCATTTATTGTAGACCCTGTTGTTGTAGATGAAATGGAAAGTGTAGCAAGAATAAGCGGACATCCCAACTTTGAAAGAATATGCATATGGCATGCACTAAACCAAAAGGCTGTTGCAAGAAGAGCTGCAAAAGAAAAATTCGGCAAAAATTATGAAGAAATGAATTTTGTTGTTGCTCATTTAGGTGGGGGCATTTCTGTTGGTGCACATAAAAAGGGAAAAGTAATCGATGTGAACAATGCACTTAACGGTGAAGGACCTTTTTCTCCTGAAAGATCAGGCTCGCTTCCTGCAGGTCAATTAGTGAAGTCCTGTTTTAGTGGCAAATATACTGAGGCAGAACTTCAGAAAATTATAGCTGGAAAAGGCGGAATAAGTGCTCATTTGGGTACAAACAATGCTAAAGAAGTAAGTGATAGAGCTCAGTCAGGTGACGAAATGGCAAAACTTATATATTCTGCAATGGCATATCAAGTTGCAAAAGAAATAGGTGAATATGCAGTAGTTCTTGATGGAGATGTAGATGCAATATTAATAACAGGCGGAATTGCTTACGACAAGAGTTTTGTTGAAATGATTGAACAAAAGGTTAAATTTATAGCTCAGGTTATAGCATATCCTGGTGAGGATGAGCTTTTGGCTTTAGCCCAAGGTGGTTTAAGGGTATTAAACGGTATAGAGGCGTCAAAAACATATTTATAAAAGACATCTAAGCAAATATTCTTGAAAGGAGGGATACTTATGCATGACAAAAGACTGGTTATAGTTATTGGTCACTATGGTAGCGGTAAAACAGAATTTTCTGTAAATTATGCTGTGAAAATGAAAGAAATGTTTGAAAATGTCTCTATTGCTGATTTGGATATAGTTAATCCTTATTTCAGATCAAGAGAAAAAAGAGATTTCTTTGAAAAAATAGGAATTAAATTATACGACTCAAGCATAAGAAATACAGCTGTTGACCTACCTGCTCTTCCGGCTGAACTAATGGGTGTTATATTAAATGAGAATGAAAAGTCAATACTTGATGTTGGAGGAGACCCTGTTGGAGCAAGAGTTTTAGCAAGATATGCTGAACAAATAAAAAATACACCCTATGATATGCTTTATGTAATTAATGGTAACAGACCTGAAACAAACACTGTTGAAGGGGTATTAAAATATATGAAATTGATTGAAGCTACATCAAAGCTAAAGATAACAGGATTAATTAACAATACTCACATGCTTAAAGATACAAAAGTAGAAGATGTGGAATTTGGTCATGAACTTACTAAAAAGGTATCATGGGAAACGGATATTCCCATAAGATATGAAGCTGTAATAAATGAGACAGCTGTCAAAATAAAAAACCACGAAATAATAGAAAAGTTATTCCCCATAAATCTTTATATGAGGGAAGATTGGATGAGTTAAAGGAGGTTTTATAATGGCAAAAGGTAAAGTTACTTTTAATGAGGATGCGTGTAAAGGTTGTGAACTTTGTGTGGTAGTTTGTCCTGTAAAAATTATTTCTTTAAACAAAGAAAAAATAAACAGTAAAGGATATAGTCCTGCCCATGTAATTGAAAATGAAAAATGTATAGCTTGTGGTTCTTGTGCAATAATGTGTCCAGATTCAGTAATAACAGTAGAAAGATTATAATAGTGGAGGTAAATATGTCTAAAGTATTAATGAAAGGTAATGAAGCTGTTGGAGCTGCTGCCATAAAAGCAGGCTGTAAATATTTTTTTGGTTATCCAATAACTCCTTCAAGTGAAATCCCTGAATATATGTCAAAAGCATTACCTGAAGCAGGTGGAGTTTTTTTACAAGCAGAAAGTGAAGTAGCTGCTATAAACATGGTATATGGTGCTGGTGGAGCAGGAGCAAGATGTATGACTGCAACATCAAGCCCTGGAATGTCCCTAAAACAAGAAGGAATAACATATTGTGCTGGAGCTGAAGTGCCATGTGTACTTGTTAACATGATGAGAGGTGGCCCTGGTCTTGGAAGTATCCAACCTGGACAGGCAGATTATTTCCAATCTACTAGAGGTGGCGGTAACGGTGACTACAGAACATTGTGCTATGCTCCTGCAAGTATTCAGGAAATAGTTGATTATGTTATGTTAGCATTTGACAAGGCAGATTATTACAGAAACCCTGTTCTCATAGCAGCTGACGGTATGATTGGTCAAATGATGGAAGCAGTAGAATTTAAAGAACCTGCACCAATTGAATTGCCTCCTAAAGATTGGGCTACTACAGGTACTGGCGGGAAAAGAAAACCTAATATTGTTAACTCGTTATATTTACAAGCAGAAGAACTGCAGGTTCACAATAGAAACTTAGAAAAAAAATATAAATTGATGGAAGAAAATGAAGTATTGTATGAAGCATTTGGCTTAGAGGATGCAGAAGTTGTTTTAGTAGCTTATGGTACAACTTCCAGAATAGTTAAAACAGCTATGAAACAAGCTGAGGCTAAAGGAATAAAAGTAGGTATGATAAGACCAATAACAATTTGGCCATTCCCATATGAAATTTTTAAGACTATAGGAAAAAATGCCAAAGGAATACTTGCAGTTGAAATGAGCCAAGGACAAGTTACAGATGATGTTAAAATAGGTATTGCCGGAAGACTGCCTGTATATTTCAATGGAACTCAAGGTGGTATGGTTCCTACACCGGGTAATATTTTGGCAGATATTGAGAAAATCGCAGGAGGTACAAAGTAATGACAATGGTATATGAAAAATCAAAGGGCTTAACAGATACACCTTTTCATTATTGCCCTGGATGTACTCATGGTGTTATTCATAAATTAGTTGCAGAAGTTTTGGTGGAATTAGGAGTTTTAGATAATGCAATTGGTGTTGCTCCTGTAGGATGTTCAGTACTTGCTTATAATTATTTTAATTGTGATATGTCAGAAGCTGCTCACGGTAGAGCTCCAGCTGTAGCAACAGGAATTAAAAGAGTTCATCCTGACAAGGTTGTATTTTCTTATCAAGGTGATGGAGACTTAGCTTCTATCGGAACTGCTGAAGTTGTTCATGCAGCACACAGAGGAGAAAAAATAACTACAATATTTGTAAACAACGCTATATATGGTATGACAGGTGGACAGATGGCCCCAACCACATTAATAGGACAAAAAACTACTACATCTCCATTGGGAAGAACTGTAGAACATAGTGGTAGACCAATAAGAATATCAGAGATGTTAGCTACCATTGACGGAGCTAAATTTGTTGAAAGAGTATCTGTAGATACTCCTGCAAATATTAGAAAAGCTAAAAAAGCTATAAAGAAAGCATTTGAATGTCAAATTAAAGGCGAAGGTTTTGCAATAGTAGAAGTATTATCAACATGCCCGACAAACTGGGGGTTAACTCCTGTAAAAGCATTGGATTGGCTGAGAGATAATATGATTCCATATTATCCAATAGGAAATTTCAGGAATTTTGAGGAGGAGAAATAATATGGAAGAAAAGGTAATTATGGCCGGATTTGGTGGCCAAGGTGTAATGGCTATCGGTAAATTATTGGCTTACGCAGGAATGCTTGAAGAAAAACAAGTAACATGGATGCCTTCTTATGGACCAGAAATGAGAGGAGGTACTGCAAACTGTGCAGTTGTTGTATCTCAGACTGAAGTTGGTTCACCTCTTATTTCTAAAGATGGAACTGCAGCTATAGTAATGAACTTACCCTCAATGATTAAATTTGAAAAAGAATTGGTTACAGGCGGAAAATTAATAATAAACAAATCGTTAATCGATGTTGAACCAAGTCGAAAAGACATAGATGTTTATTATATTTCAGCTAATGAGTTAGCAACAGAATTAGGAAATGCCAAAGTAGCAAATATGATTATGCTTGGTGCCTATTTAGAGCTTACAAAAGCTGTTGAAGTTGATTCAGTATTGAAAGCATTTGTAAAAGTATTTGGCGAAAGTAAGGCTGATTTGGTTCCATTAAACAAGGAGGCGCTTCAAAAAGGTGCGGAAGCTGTAAAAAAACCAGCTGCTCTTTAAACATAGTTGAAATTAAAAGGGTAAAGTGTTAAAATAAAAAAATATAAAATGGAGGTAAGTATAATGGAAAAAAAGGACATAAAGTGGTCAGAATTAGGATTTTCTTATATTAAAACCGATAAAAGATATATTTCCTACTGGAAAGATGGAAAATGGGATGATGGACAACTAACTGACGACAATAAAGTACATATTAGTGAAGGCTCCACATGTCTGCATTATGGTCAGGAATGTTTCGAAGGATTAAAAGCTTATGGCACTAAGGACGGTGGAATTCAACTTTTCAGACCTGACGAAAATGCTAAACGTATGCAAATAAGCTGTGATAGAATAATGATGCCACAAGTTCCAATTGAAAAATTTATCGATGCATGTATGCAAGTTGTTAAAGCAAATGCAGCATGGGTTCCTCCATACGGTTCTGGCGCAACATTCTATCTAAGACCATTTGTAATAGGTGTAGGCGATAATATAGGTGTTAGACCTGCAAATGAATTTATATTTTCTGTTTTCGGTATGCCGGTTGGCCCTTACTTTAAGGGAGGTATGGCTCCTGTTAACTTTATTACTACTGATGAAGATAGAGCTGCACCAAATGGAACAGGAAAAATCAAAGTAGGCGGTAACTATGCAGCAAGCTTACATTCACATATGGATGCTGTAAAGAAAGGATTTGCCGACTGTATTTATTTAGATCCTTTAACACATACAAAAATTGACGAAGTAGGAGCT
>DATESJ010000067.1:0-13066 GCA_035270885.1 Sedimentibacter sp.
CTCTAAATATATTATTGCACATAAAGGAATAATGGATGATATTAGAGAATTAATAGAAGAAAATATCAACTATTACAGCTCTATAGCTGAAAGTGTATATGAAGAAATAATCGAAGCAATGACATTCGAAGATATTATGAAATGTATTATAAGAAAAAAGAAAATAGAAGTTAAAACCGTTTATAAATATAAGGTGACAGAAAGAATGCTAAAATCATACGTTGAATATTTATATGAAACGAAACGAGTTGATACCATAATAGACAAAGGGTTTGTAAAGTATGTGAAAAAACAATTATAACTTCCTAATACCTAAATAAAAGAAGGTAGCTGTTAATAAAAATGATAAAAGGTCAGCGAAGGGAGCTGCATAAAGTATTCCCTCAACACCCCATAATTTTGGAAATATTATAATTGCAGGCATCAATAGAATTAATTGTCTTGTAAGTGATAAAAACATTGCTGATTTTGGTTTACCAATTGCTTGAAAGAAGTTTGCTCCAACAATTTGAAAGCCAACAACAGGGAAAGCTAAAAACCATGCAAAAATTGATGAACGTCCAAACTTTATAAGCTCTGGATCTCTATTAAATAATGATATTAACTGGACAGGAAACAATCTAGTTATTATAAATCCAACAGTAACAATTATTGTTGCAACTTTTATGGCTAATTTTATTGCTTCTTTAACTCTGTCAAATTTTTGAGCTCCGTAGTTGAAGCTTATAATAGGCTGTACACCTTGATTTAAACCAACAATAGGCATTATTAAAAGTGTTTGGATGCTGTTAATAACTCCCATTCCTGAAACAGCTATGTCTCCACCATAGAAAAACAAGCTTTTGTTTAGCGTTGCATTTAAAAGACTTGACGCTAATTGCAGTGAAAATCCCGGCAGACCCAAAGAAGTAATTTTACTTACTAAATGCAATTGAAGTTTCATATATTTGATTCTTAATTTATTTTTGCTGTTTTTCCCCTTAAAATATAAGACAACCCACAAAAACGAAAGAAATTGAGAAATAATAGTTGCAAAAGCAGCACCTGCCATTCCCATTTTAAAACCATAAATAAATATAGGGTCTAAAATAATATTAACTCCGGCTCCTAAAAACATTGTATACATTGCTAATTTAGGGTTGCCGTCAGCGCGTATAAAGTGGTTCATTCCAATGCTAACAATATGAAAGGGTGCACCAAAAGTGATTATTCTCATATATTCCATAGCAAAGGGAAGGACTACTTCACTGGCTCCAAAGAAAATCATAATATTTCTTAGATTTAAATGTACCAGTGCCATGAAAATAACCCCAACTAAAATAAGCAAAGACAAAGTATTGCCTAAATAGTTTTCAGCCTCATCGTATTTTTTTCTTCCTAAATTCATTGAAAAGTTGGTAGCACCACCAACTCCAAATAAAATACCTATTGCCAAAAAAATAATCATAATGGGGAAACCCACTGTGATTCCTGCTATTCCGTTTGTACCAAGGTCCGGACTGTTTCCTATATAAATTCTGTCAATAACATTATACAATGCATTTACCATCATACCTGTAATAGCTGGTACTGAAAATTTTAATAAAAGTCCTGATATTTTTTCTTCTCCCAAAGGATTAATGTAGTCCAATTCTGCCTCCGCTTAAGTAAATAATAGGTCCATTATACTATACAATTAAACATATGCAAATAAAAAGATAAGCAATTGTATCTTTAGCTTTATTTTGATATAATTTAAGATACAAATACAGCAAAAATCCAAAAAGGGACAGTCACCAAATGGTGGTGGTCTAAAGGAGAAATATATGAGAATATTACATACTTCGGATTGGCATCTTGGTAAAAACATAGAAGGTTTTAGCCGAATGGATGAGCAGGAAGCCTTCCTTAATGACTTTATAGAAATAGTTAGAGAAAAAAATGTGGACATGGTTATTATTGCAGGAGATGTGTATGACAGTGCAAATCCACCGGCAAGAGCTGAAAAAATGTTTTACGACACATTAAAAAAACTTTCATCTAATGGAGAAAGAATTACATTAGTCATTGCAGGCAATCATGACAATCCGGACAGATTGGTGGCTGCAGGACCTTTGGCAAGGGATCATGGCATTATTATGCTTGGAACACCTAAATCTGTTGCTGACACAGGAGACTACGGCAGACACAAAGTTCTTGATTCGGGTCAAGGGTATGTTGAAGTTGAAATAAAGGGGGAAAGAGCAGTAATTTTAACAGTTCCATATCCCAGCGAAAAAAGGCTCAATGAAGTATTATATGATGCTATGGATGAGGAAGAAGAAAGAGTTAAAACATACAGTGAAAGAATTAAATCCCTTTTTGATAGCTTAAGTGAAAAATACAGAGATGACACTATTAATATAGCAGTGTCTCATTTATTTGCCATGGGAAGCGAAGAATCGGGCTCTGAAAGAAGTATACAACTTGGAGGTAGCTTTATAGTTGATGGAGCATGCTTTCCTGAAAAGGCTCAATACGTGGCTCTAGGACACATTCACAAGCCACAGTTAGTTCCAGGAACCAACAAAAGAGCAAGATATGCAGGATCACCCCTTCATTATAGTAAAAAAGAAATTAGCTTTACCAAAAAAGCATTCATTCTTGATATTAAAGCAAATGAGGAATGCTTAGTTGAAGAAGTTGACTTTAAAGTGTACAAGCCCATTGAAATATGGAAATGTAACAGCATAGAAGAAGCAATAGAAATGTGTGAGAAAAATTCGGACAAGGATTGCTGGGTTTATCTTGAAATTACAACAGACAGATATTTAAGAGAAGATGAAATTAAAATGATGAAGACAGCGAAAAAGGATATTCTTGAAATATCACCCCTTATAAAAGGTGAAAACACAGAAGAAATAGACTTAAACAGTTTTTCTGATAAATCATTTGAAGAAACTTTCAGGGACTTCTATTTTAAGGAAAGACAATTAGAGCCTCAGCAGGAACTGATTGACCTGCTCCTTGGAATTTTAGGTGAGGAGGAAGACTATGAGACCAATTAATCTTAAAATAAAAGGACTTAACAGCTTTATAGAAGCTCAGGAAATAAATTTTGAAACCCTTACAGAAAAAGGGCTCTTTGGCATATTCGGACCTACCGGCAGTGGAAAATCAACTATTCTTGATGGTATAACCCTTGCACTTTACGGTGAAGTGTCAAGAAAAAGTACCAATTATATGAATACAAATTGTGATTCTATGTCAGTAAGCTATGAATTTCAAATGGCAGATAAGGAAGTTAAAAGGTACAGAGTTGACCGTGAGTTTAAAAGAGACAATAAAAGTGGTAATGTAAGAACAAAGTCAGCAATAATTGTTGATAAAACAAATGGTGAGCATGTATTAGAAGATAAAATTAGAAGCGTAACAGAGAAATGCGAAGAAATTATAGGGCTTAAATTAGATGACTTTACAAGGACAGTTGTTCTTCCACAAGGGAAATTTAGTGAATTTCTAAAGCTTGAAGGAAGGGAAAGAAGAGAAATGCTTGAAAGACTTTTCAACCTTCAAAAATATGGGGATGAATTATCTATCAAGCTTGGAATAAAAATTAAAGAAGAAAACCAAAAGTCAGATAAACTTGATGGTGAATTAAACAGTTATGAAGACGTATCAGATGATGTAATAAAAGAAAAAAATTCAATCCTTGATATAACAAAAGAGCAGCTTAAATCCTGTAGAGATGAATTAACAGCTGCAGAAAAAGCCTTCAATGAAGGAAAGGACTTATGGGAGCTGCAAAAAGAATTAAAAGAACTTAAAAACAAGGAAGAATCCTTAAAAGAGCAGGAAAATGAAATAATTTTAAATAAAGAAAAGGTATCCTCTGGAGAAAGTTCACTTAAGGTTAAACCCTATGTGGATGGATATGAAAATACTTTAAAACAAATTGCTACAGTAAAATCTGATATTGATAAATTAAACAATAAAGCAAAAGTAATCAAAGAAAATAAAAAACAAGCAGAAAGCAAGTACCAAGAAGCAAAAATAAAAAAAGATACAGAACTTCCAATACTTAAAATAAAAGAGCAACAGATAATTGAAGCAATTGAAGAAAAAAGGGCACTTGATTTATTAATAATTGACAATAATGCCTTAAAAGCAGAAGTTATTAAGAATGATGAAAAATTAATGCTAACAAACAAAAATATTGAAAGTAGCAGTAAAAATATTATTTCTTTAAACAATGAGATTACGACCAAAGAAAATAAAGCAGAAACACTAAAAGTACCTGAAGAATTCAAAAACAAAGTAAATGAAGGTTTCCTTATATTAAATGATTGCCAAGGTATTAAAAAGCAAATTAATAGTATTGATAAAGATATTCAATCAACAAAGCAAAATATAGATGAAGCTAAAATTAAAAGTGAAAATGTATCAAAATTGCTTAAGGTAAAACAAACTACCTTAGATGATTCTACTACCAACTTAAAAGACTTAAATGACAATTGTCCAGGTGACCAGAATACATTACTTAATTTGAAAGAAAAGCTCACATATGCAAAGGAAAACTGGGACAAAGACAAGGAATATACTACATTAATTGAAAAAAGCCTGGAAAAAGCACAAGTACTTAAAATAGAACTTGAAAAAAAGAAGCAGAACAAAACTGTACTTTATGATGAAATAAAAATATTAAAGGATGAAATAAAAAGTTTAGAAACTGAGAATTTAGCCTTTGTATTGAGAGAATCCTTAACAGATGGAGATACATGCCCGGTTTGTGGCTCTATAGAGCATCATAAGGAAAATATCGTGACAATAAACAAATCAGCTAGTATTGAAAAGTTAAGACAAAATTTAAAATCAATGGAAGAAAATTACGAAACTCTTTCTACTCAAATAGTAAAATTTGAGGAAAGGCTTACTAGTGAAGAAAGCTCTATTAATGACAATAATTTAAAGCTCAATAACTTAGGTCGAGAATATAAAAATTATTCAGTTAAAGCTATCCAAGAAGAATTTAGCTTGCTTTATAATGCTTTAAACAAATATAATTCAGACAAAGCTTCTTTAGAAAAAACTGTACAAACCCTTTCGGAAGAAAAGAACAGTCTTCTTTTGGATTTTAATAATGCAAATAATGCATTAATACACAACAGAGAGCTATTGGGTAAAATATTAACTGATAAAGAAAGAAAAAACAAAGAATTAAGTGAAGCAGACCAAAAATTATCACTTCTAAAAATTGAAATATCAGTTGAAGATTTTAAATTAGTTAGAATCGATATTGATAACAAAGAAAAAGAAAGAACATCCTTAGAAAAAGATATTAGAAATCAAAGAAATAAATTAAATTTAGAGCAGCAGCATAAAGATAATTTAACAACTGAATTAAGTGATTTAAAAATCGAGCTGAAAGAAAAGAAAACAAAAATTGAAGAAAAAACAAAAAATATTGAAGAGAAACTAAAGAGCATAAATAATAAAGCAGGAAATGTAGATAACCTTGAAACTATAAAAAATGAAACATCAAAATCAATCAAGCACATTGAAAATCTCTTTGATTCAGCTGAAAAGGAAAAAAATAAAACAGAAGAGTCCTTCAATGAAATAAACAATCAAATAATGTCTTTCCAAGGGAACCTAGTAAGTTTGCAGGAAAGAAGCATAGAGGACAAGAATAAGCTTGATAAGGCCTTGTCTGAAGAAGGTATAGTAGACATTGAAGAAGCAAAGAACAATTTTATTCCTAAAAATGAAATAGATAAACTTAAAATAATAATAGAAAATTATAACAATGCTTTGGCTCAGCTTAAGGGTGCACTAAGCAATTTAAATAAAAAAATAAACAATAGGAATCTATCTGAAGATGAATGGATTGAAATACAAAACAATAAAAAAGAGAAAACATTAATTCTTGATGAATTGCAAAAAACAGCCACAAGTATTGAAGTAGAATTAAAATCACTTTTAGTTAAAATAGAAGTTAAGAAAAATCTTTTAAAAGAAAAGCAAAAATTAGATCACAATAGAGCTCTTTTAAGTGATTTAGACAAGCTTTTCAGAGGTAAAAAATTTGTTGAATTTGTAGCAGCAAACCAACTAAAATATGTTTCCATAGAAGCCAGCAAAAAACTTAAGGAAATTACCGGTGGCACCTATGGCCTTGAAGTTGATGAAAATGGTAAATTCTTAATAAGAGACTATAAAAACGGAGGAGCTCAAAGAGATGCCTCAACACTGTCGGGAGGAGAAACATTTGTAGCATCCCTTGCACTTGCATTGGCATTATCTTCCCAGATACAGCTTAAAGGAACTTCACCTCTTGAGTTGTTTTTCCTTGACGAAGGTTTTGGAACACTTGATGACAATTTACTTGATGTTGTAATGGATTCTCTCGAGAAAATTCACCACAAGAGATTGTCAATTGGTATCATAAGCCATGTTGAATCAATTAAAAACAGGGTTCCGGTAAAACTAATTGTTTCACCTGCAGTAGCAGGATTAGGTGGCAGTAAAGTTAAAGTTGAAAGATCTTAAGGATGTTTTGACGGTAGGTCCTGTATTTCGAAGTTCTTATTGATACAATTTTAAAATTGTGGTATTCTTTTCATAAGAAAATTGCAGCAAAATATGGAGGAAGTATGAAAAGAAGTGACGGCTATTTACTTAAAGATTTACATCCATTTATGAAAATCATTCCTTATATAATGGAAAAAAGAAGCGATTCACAAAATTTTTCAAAACAAATTTTTCCTGCTGAGAGTATAGATAAATATATTTCAGAAAAAAAGCAATCCGGTTACAGCTTTTCCTATATGCATGTTTTTATCGCAGCTTATGTGAGACTTCTTGCTGAAAGGCCACAACTCAACCGTTTTGTAATGAACAAACAGATATACCAGAGAAACAAAATCTATGTTTCAATGGCCGTTAAACGTTCACTCAGGGATGATGGTGAAGAAACAACAGTTAAATTTGAATTTACAGGTAAAGAAAACATCTTTGAAATAGCTGAAATTATAGATAAAAATATAGCTCAAGCTCTATCCTTCAATGAAAGCAATGATACAGATAAACTTGCGGAAATGGTTATGTCCATGCCGGGGTTTGTTAAAAAAACATTGGTTGGAATTATAAAAACAATGGACAAATACAATATGCTTCCCAAAAGTGTTATTGATGCAAGTCCATTCCACACAACACTGTTTTTTACTTATTTAAAATCAATTGATACAAATTATATATACCATCATCTTTATGATTTTGGAACAACAGGTATATTTGCTGCTCTTGGAAAAACCGTAAAAATGCCAATAGTAGAAAATGACCAAGTAGTTGTAAAGAAATGTTGCCAAATAGGATACACAATGGATGAAAGAATTTGCGACGGAGTATACTATGCAAGGTCTTTTAAACTTTTAGAAAAATATTTCTACAATCCACAACTATTAGAATCAGAACCCATAAAAAAAGTCAAGAAACAAGCAGTCTAGGAATTCTGGGGACGGACCTCAAAATGCCAAAATGACAGCATATAAACAGATTATACAGAAGAATGGTTTACATAATTAAAATTATGTAAACCAACTTACTATTAAAAAGGTGAAAATATGGAAAATAATAGAGAATATACTTTATTTACTACAAAACCATCCTCAACAGATTTACTTCAAAAAGAAATAGATACTTATGATGTATTAGAAAAATTAAACATTCAATATTCAGGAGTTCATCACCAAGAAGCAATGACAATCGAATCCCTTGAGGAAGTTGATAAGTTTCTTGGGGTTAGAGCATGTAAAAATTTATTCTTATGTAATTCCCAGAAAAACAAATTTTATCTTTTGATAATGCCTGGAGATAAAAAGTTTGTTACTAAGAATTTATCAAAACAAATAAATAGTGCAAGACTTTCATTTGCAAATGGTTCATTTATGGAAGAGTTATTAAATATTACACCAGGTTCACTTAGTATATTTGGACTTATTTTTGATAAGGAGCATAAAGTTAATTTAATTATTGATAAGGATGCTTTAAAAGAAGAATATGTAGGTTTTCATCCATGTGTTAATACAACAACTCTTATAATAAAAACTTCGGATTTAACAGAAAAATTCCTGCCATATACAGGGCATGTGCCTGCAGTTGTAGAAATATAGTAATTAAAGGAGTATAAAATGAAATATACAATTGACAAATCTGTTTTTGAATTAAATCCTGATATTAAGTTTGGGATATTGATAGGTAATGATATGAAAAATTCTGCTACAAGTCAGGATGATGAGGAACGATTAAGAAAAGCAGAAAGCAAGATGAGGGATGAAATAAAACCTGAAGACATTAGGAATTTACACAATGTGTCATTATATAGAGATGTTATGCAAAAATCCGGTATTAACCCCAACAAATACCCTCCTTCAGTTGAAGCGATGTTTAAAAGAATTGTAAAGGGAGGGCAGCTGCCTGTAATAAATGCTTTGGTGGATTTATGCAATGCGGTATCCCTTGAAAGGGGAATATCTCTTGGCGGTCATGATTTAATAGACATCCATGAGGATTTAGAAGTTCGCTACAGCAGAAAGGGAGATGTTTTCTTGCCTTTCGGTTCAGAAAATTATGAGGACGTCCCAGAAGGTGAGCTGGTATTTACAAGTGGAAATATAGTTCAAACATTAAAATGGGTGTGGAGACAAAGTGAATTAGGCAAGGTAACTTTAAAAAGCAGCCATATATTTTTCCAGCTTGTGGGTTTTGAATATGAAGAGGGTTCTTCTTTATATGAAGCCATGAGCGATATAGAAAATTTTATTACAAATAGATTCCAAGGGAATTGCACAAAATTTGTTCTTGATATAAATAATAATTCTATAGAATTTTAAGAATTCCAGGGACGGACCTTGGAATTCTTTTTTTTATCGGATTTTAAAATAGTATCAACAATAAATAAAGAACAAATTTTTAAAAAAATAATCAAAAGTTACTTTAAGTATGAAAGAAAAACTTGCTAAAGAAACTTAATAAGTACAATTTAATTACGATAAAAGAAGCTGCAACATTGTGTAATTTGCCATATAAAAAGGTGTTGGAAATTAACACAAGACTAAAGTTAAGCCAATAAGTGGAATTTCAAGGTCCGTCCCCAGAATTCCAGAATTCCCAGAATTCCGTTGACATTTCAAGGATTATTATCTACAATTGTATTAACTGTTGTGCAGAAGGTGCGTTATGGATAATATTTGCAAAAATATATTTAAAGCAATTCATGAGGGAAAGTGGCTTAGCATTGAATATATAAACCTTGAAAATAAGACAACTAAATATTGGATTGGGATAAAGAATATTGATCCTATTCGCAAAATGCTTTTGGTGGATGGTCTGCATCTTTCTCAATACACCTTGTTGGAAATGAATATATATATTGAATCAATCAATAAAGCTAATATAATTGATGGTTCTTATTGTGAAATCAACAGTGTATTATTAGAAGACATAAGTTCGAATCCGGGTAAATACAAGAGCATTTTTTATAATGCTGCAAATTTTAAAGTATTAAATTATC
The DNA here is from genome assembly GCA_035270885.1 of Sedimentibacter sp. Lineage (GTDB taxonomy): Bacteria > Bacillota > Clostridia > Tissierellales > Sedimentibacteraceae > Sedimentibacter. The sequence goes on from DATESJ010000067.1 coordinate 9,530, forward strand.
TTTCCGATTGTAACAAAATAGATAACACACCATATAAATGTGATTATTCTCTCATAAAACTCCTTGACAGAGATTGTCTGATTCAAGGAAGCTATCTCTTAAGCGACATTCAGTTTAAAGAAATTGTCCGAAATTTTCAGAAAAAATCAACTAATACTAACAAAAATAAAATAAAGCAATTATGTGTTAATGAACTAAGCATCAATACCAAGAAGGGCTTATATGTATTGGCATACAAAAGGCTTAATTTTAATGTAGCAACCAGGAAACTTCAGGCAGATGATACAACATCTATCTGTATGGAGTTTACAATTGACGGAACAAAGCAAAGTATAAGACAGTTTTTAGATGAAGAGGATTACAATTTAATTGATGACTTTGAGAAAAACCAGGAAATTATAAAAGATAGAATTACATATTCCAATCCCGGAATTATAGTAGATGATATGCCGTATATAATTGCAATGGGCTTTGATATAATTCTTGATTTGGAAAATGAATATGAATCAATCATAAATATGTACCGTGAAGATGTATCTATTCCCATAAAAGCATTTTTTGGTGAATTGGTAAAACGTCCAGAGAGAAGAAAAGAATACCCCATTGCACTATTAAATAAGAAAGTTAATATTGACCAGTTATTAGCAATTAATAATGCAATGAAATATCCCCTTGCATACATACAGGGGCCACCAGGTACCGGGAAAACAAATACTATAATCAATACTGTTACAACAGCATTTTTTAATGATAGAACAGTACTTTTGTCATCCTATAACAACCTTCCCATTGACAGCGTTTTTGAGGCCTTTCAAAATATAATGTATAGAGACAAGGTTATTCCTTTCCCAATAATTCGGTTGGGGAATAATGAAAAGGTTGCACAAAGCATTGATTTTATCGTGGATATTTACGAAAGGACAAAAAATATTGATATTTATGATAAAACTCTTGAAAAAAATAAGGAAGATAAAATCGAAAGAACAAAGAAACTTACCCTCTTGCTAAAGAAACATGAGAGGATAATTGAGCTAAATGAAAGAAAAGAAACTATAGAAAAGCTTATTAGTGAATACGATCAGTTTACATTTTTGACAGACCTTCAGGGAAGACAGCTAAATGAAGTGGATAAACAGTTAAAAGTCTTAGGGCAAGTTACTGATGAAGAAGCCCTCAGCTATTTGTCAGATGATGAAGAGGAGTTTTTACAATATCTTTATTATACTTCAGCAAAGCATATCAAAAGACTGAGTGAGCCAAAATATAAGATCTTACTGGATATAATATATTTAGATGATAAGGAACTAAGGTTAAGCCAGTTCAATCAGTATTTAAAGGAAGAAGACAACTTAAGGAATTTTCTCAGAGTATTTCCCATATGTGCAACTACAAATATATCTGCTCATAAATTAGGAGAACCAAAGCAGTATTTTGATATGGTTATTATGGATGAAGCAAGCCAGTGCAATATTGCTGTTTCGTTGGTGCCTATATTGAGAGGGAAGAATCTCATGTTGGTTGGAGATCCCCAGCAGCTTAATCCAGTGATACTATTAAATCCCAGAGATAATCATATTTTAAAGCAGAAATATTCAGTAACAAATGAGTACGACTATATAAAAAACTCTATTTATAAAGCATTTTTAGCCTGTGATGCAGTAAGTGATGAAATACTTTTAAGCTATCACTACAGATGTCACAAGAAAATTATAGATTTTAATAATAAAAAATATTATAACAATAAGCTTAATATAAAAAGCAAAGTTCAATCAGAAAATCCTTTGGTATTAATTGATGTTGAAGATAATAATACTGATTTAAAAAATACCTCTCCTGCAGAAGCAATGAAAATAATTGACTATGTAAAAGAAAACAAAGATAAAAAGATTGGCATAATTACTCCATTTGTAAATCAGAAAAAATTAATAGATGAAATGCTTAAAGAAAACAGCATAAATAATGTAACTTGTGGAACTGTTCATGCATTTCAAGGAGATGAAAAGGATGTAATTATGTTTTCAATGGCAGTTACTGATAGAACATCATCAAACACATATTCCTGGCTAAAAAACAACAAAGAACTAATTAATGTAGCAACTTCAAGGGCAAAGGAGCAGCTGATAGTTTTATCCAGCAGCAAAAACCTGAACCGCTTGCATCTTATGAACAATGATGAAGATGATGTATACGATTTGTTTAATTATGTGCGTACAAACGGAGAAAGCAAGGTGGCGGAAAAATCAACAGCATCAAGGGCTTTGGGTGTTAAACCCTATTCCACTGAAACTGAAGAAGCATTCCTGAAGAGCTTAAAGTTTGCCCTGGATAATGTTTTGTACAATAAAAGGAAGTGTAGGGTACATAAAGAAGTGAGCATTGCCCATGTCTTTCAGGAAAATTTGGCATATAGCGATTTATTTTATTCAGGCAGGTTTGACTTTGTTGTATATGAAAGGGTATACGGTAAAAAGGAAATTCCAATATTAGCAATAGAATTAGACGGTATGGAGCATAGCGAAGATGAAACAGTAAAAATAAGGGACAGGAAAAAAGCAGAAATATGTAGGAAGCATGGGTTTGAATTGATACGAATTGAAAACTCTTATGCAAGAAGATACAATTATATAAAAGAGATATTAATAGATTATTTTCTAAAAAATTAGGGCATTCCAGGGACGGACCTTTGAGTTCAAATCTTTATAATCTTCTTGGAATTCCAAGGTCCGTCCCCAGAATTCCAAGGTCCGTCCCCAGAATTCTTTTTTATAATTATATTGAAAATTATGTATTGTGTGGTATAATTAACCAAATAAATAGATGACTTATTTGAATTGCTATAATAACTTGACCTTATAACTTCATTCATAAAATTAAAATTTATATTAGGAGTGATTAAATGGCAAGGCATGCAAGGAAAATTAGTTCTACAGGCATATATCACATAATGTTAAGAGGCATTAATAAAGAACAAATTTTTCAAAAACAATATTACAAAACAAGAATACTAAATTTACTAAAAGAAATTAAAGAAGAAATTGACTTTTCAATAATTGCATATTGTGTAATGGATAATCATCTTCATTTATTAGCTAAGATAGGCGACGAAGATCTAAAAATAATAATGAAAAAGCTAAATGTAAAATTTGCTTTGTATTATAATTTCTATGAAGGAAGATACGGTTATGTTTTTCAAGACAGATTTTCTAGTAAAGCAGTGGAAGATGAAGGATATTTGCTTGGAGTGCTGTGTTATATACATAATAATCCTGTTAAAGCCGCGCTGACTGATAATATTATTAATTATCAATGGAGCAGTGCTAAGGATTATTTCAATAAAAACACAGATTTAATAGATGAAAATTTTATGAATGAAATTTTGGGTAGATTTAAGAATAAGGATGAATTTTTTAATTATCATAAGTTATTTGATGATAATTTGTATTTAGATACTAAAGAAGAACAAACTATAAATATTCAAACAATTATTCAACATGAAATCGAACAATTTGTAAATCATTATGGCGTTATAGATCAAAA
>DATESJ010000068.1:0-4995 GCA_035270885.1 Sedimentibacter sp.
ATTTATTCTATTCTACCTTTTAATGCAAAGAATTGATCAAATACCATTCTACTTACCCGTGCCCCATACACTGTTGCATCATGGTTAGCATAATAAAGAGGGTCGTGGAATTCTTTATTAAACATTACAATTACATACTCACCATAAGGTGTATATACTATGCCGCCATCATTTCTACAAGCGTTCATGCTACCGCTTTTAGAAGCAACAGAAACTTGTTCTTCTTCACTTGCTATACTGTCATCTCCAGACAAATAGTATTGCGGAAAGTCCTTGGTAATCATGCTGTTATAATGTTGCTTTTTAAATATTTCAATCATTTGCTCACAAGCTTCTTTACTTATTAAAGTTCCATCATGAATCATGGTAAATGCTTTACCGTAATCTTTAGGTGTTGAAGTTCCTAATTTATCATATTTTTCGAAATCTATTTTGTTATGTAATATCGTATCATTAAATCCCCATTTTTTTATGGTTGAATTAATATGGTCTATGCCAAGGTAATCAATCATTACATTTGTAGCAACGTTATCACTGACAATAATCATAAGTGTTGCAAAATTTTTCACCGACATAGTAAGACCAAAATCCAATGACTGAATTACTCCACTTCCATCAATTTTGTTATCCTCTGTATAAGCCAGTAAGTCATCTAAACTTTTTGTGCCATCATGAACCTGTTGGAATAAATCGATTAAAATAAATGTCTTTATTGAGCTTGCTGTTTCAAACACCTCGTCTGCATTAACTTCAACTTTATTCCCTTTGAAGTCATCTATGTAGACGCTCATTTTTCCATTGTAGCTGGTCAGCTCAGCTTTAATTCTTGATGCTAATGACAGTTTGTCCATAGTTAATCCCCTTTATTCATTATAAGTTTAATATTAAATTCATTATATCAAACTTTTTTCAATAAAGCTAAACATTTTTGCTATATTAGGCAACTTGTTTAAAGCTAAAACTTTAGCTCTTTTTGTCTGCTTTTGTCATTAATTCAATATTGTTTAAATTTGATTAAATTGATAAAATTAAACAAACGATTGCATAAGGTAATGTAGTCTAAGTTACTCAATTTAAGAAAGGGGATTAATGAAAATGAGTAATAAGAAGGTAATAGTTTTTGTAGTCATTTTAGCTATGGTTTTAGGAACATTGGTAGGATGCTCGACGGGGGTTTCTAGTGATAATTCTGTAGATGTTGGTATAGTACTACCAACAAAGGATGAACCAAGATGGGTTCAAGATGAAACTAGATTTACAGAAGCATTGAAGGATACTGATTATTCAGTTGAAATACTTTTTAGTCAAGGTTCCTCTGCTAATGAGAAACAAAATGTTGAATCACTTATAACTAAGGGTATAAAAGTTCTTGTTATCTGCCCACATGATGGCGATGGAGCTGCCGCAGCAGCTGAAGCTGCCAAAGCTGAAGGAATTAAAGTTATATCCTATGATAGACTTATAACTGGAACAGATGCCGTTGATTATTATGTAACATTTGATAGCATTGCTGTAGGGGAAGCGCAAGGACAATATTTAGTAGATAAGGCCACTGGAAGTGTAAATCCACTATATTTATATGCCGGCGCCGCATCTGACAACAATGCTTTTTTATTCTTCGAAGGTGCTTGGAATGTATTACAACCTAAAATTGCTGACGGTACATTTGTAATAAAAAACTCTTCGGAAGCAGTTGCATTGCAGGACAAGGCAACACTTACAAGAGATGAAATGGGAAAGATAATTGGTCAAGTTACTACAAATTGGGATTTCAATGAGGCTAAAAATAAAGCAGAAGCTCATTTAACATCGGCTTCAACAGCTGATAAGGGAAATGTATTTATATTGGCTCCAAACGATGGAACTGCCAGGTCCATAGCAGACACTTTTGCAGCAGATAACGATATAACTTCATATGTAGTTACCGGCCAGGATGCAGAAATAGCATCAGTTCAATACATAATAGATGGTAAGCAAACTATGACTGTATTTAAAGATGTTCGTAGCTTAGTTAAGGATTCTATAAATATGGCCATAGCAATATTAGGCGGGAAGGCTCCAGAAACTACTGGTTCATACAACAACAATGTAACTGATGTACCAGCTAAACAAACAGAAGTTGTTGTAGTAGATCAAGCTAATGTGAAAGCAGCGTTGGTTGATTCCGGTTATTATGATGCAACCGAATTTACTAATCTTAAATAATTAAATAAAAGATGAAAATAGTGATAGCCTTTTAGCTTTCACTATTTTCAAATTATTATCAGGAGTAGGGCTATGACTACATATAATACAGACTATATTTTAGAAATGAATAATATAACAAAGGAGTTTCCAGGGGTTAAGGCTCTTAATAATGTTAATTTTAAAGTGAAAAGAGGAGAAATACACTGTTTGGTAGGAGAAAACGGTGCTGGAAAATCCACTCTTATGAAAGTTTTATCCGGCGTATATCCTTATGGCGAATATAAAGGAAATATTGTATTAAATAATGAAATTCAAAAATATAGCGGTATATCAAGTAGTGAGAAAGCCGGAATTGCAATAATATATCAAGAATTAGCTCTTATACCAGACATGACTGTATATGAGAATATTTTTTTAGGACATGAAATCAAAAATCGCTTTACTATAAATTGGAATGAAACAATTGCAAAATCAAAAGAGCTGTTAAAAAGAGTCAATCTAAATATTAACCCTGCTACAAAAATTAAGGATTTAGGTGTTGGTAGGCAACAATTAGTTGAAATTGCCAAGGCTTTCAGCAAGAATGTAAAGCTATTAATATTGGATGAACCAACAGCAGCACTAAATGAAGATGATTCTGAAAATCTATTAAATTTATTAAAGGAACTTAAAGAAGAAGGAATAACATCAATTATGGTTTCTCATAAGTTAAAGGAAGTAATATCAATAGCTGACACTGTAACAATTCTAAGAGATGGAGAAACTATTTGCTCGTTAGATTCATCCAAATCAGAAGTAAATGAGCATACAATTATAAGAAACATGGTAGGTAGAGAAATAAATGATATTTATCCAAAGCGAGCAAAAAAGGAGCCTAACGAAGTAATATTAGAAGTAAAAAATTGGTCTGCTTATTCAAATGATCTTGGTAGAATCATTTTAAAGAATATAAACTTTAATGTTAGAAAAGGTGAAGTAGTAGCTTTAGCAGGACTAATGGGTGCAGGAAGGACGGAGTTTGCTAATAGTATATTCGGGAATCCAAGGGAATACAAAATCTCTGGAGAGCTTTTCATAAATAGTGAGCCAAAAGATTTTAAACATGCTTCAGATGCAATAAAATCTGGTATTGCCTATGTCACTGAAGATAGAAAAAAAGAAGGACTTATTTTAATCCAAGACATAAAGAACAATATAACCCTTGGAAATCTAAGATCTTTATCATCCAACGGAATTATAAATGAAAACGAGGAAATTAATGTAGCTAACAAATATAAAGATGACTTAACTATAAAAGCTCCTAGCATAGAGCAGTTATTAGGTAATTTAAGTGGTGGTAATCAACAAAAGGTATCCCTAGGAAAGTGGTTATTTACAGAGCCAAAAATATTAATTTTAGATGAACCAACTCGTGGTATCGATGTAGGAGCTAAGTTTGAAATTTACACAATAATGAACCGATTAATTCAAGAAGGACTTAGCATTATAATGATATCATCAGAATTACCTGAAGTTTTGGGTATGAGTGACCGTATATATGTTATGGCTCACGGAGAAATCACTGGTGAAATAAATACCTTAGATGCAACTCAGGACAAAATTATGGAAATGGCAACAATTTAATGAGGGGGGATTTTTATGAATTCTTTAAGCAAGAAAAAAAGGAATATTAAAATTAAGGCATATTTAATTAATTATTTTAATGAATTTAAAGTATTACTTAAAAAAAATATCCGTGAATATGGCATGTTTATAGCATTATTTATAATTATGATAACTTTTTCTATATTGACTAATGGTACATTTATGTCTCCAAGGAATTTAAGTAACCTTATTAACTCAACCGGATATGTTGCTGTACTCACAATAGGTATGACTTTGATTTTAATAATTAGGCATATAGATTTATCTGTAGGATATGTTGCTGGGTTTTTAGGTGCAATTGTAGCCATATTGATGACATCTGTGAAACTTAATACCGGTATTAGTATATTGATAATACTTGCTATGGGAGTTGTTATTGGATTGTTCTATGGCTTTTTAATTGGAAAGGTTGGTATACCAGCCTTTGTGGTATCATTGGCAGGTATGCTGGTTTTTAGAGGTTTGTTGATGTTAGCTACTCAAAAAACTGGGACTATTATAATACCAAATGACAGTTTCAATGATATTGGTAATGGATTTATACCAGACTCTTTAAAATTAGTTGATGGCTATCATTCCTTAACCCTACTCTTAGGAATAGCGGGAATTGTACTTTATATAATTACTGAATTAAGAAACAGAAAAAATAAGCAGAAGTATGACTTTGAAGTGCTATCAAAATCAATGTTTATTTCAAAGCTTATATTTGTTTCATTACTTATAGGATACGTAGTATGGATGCTATCAAGATATAATGGGTTCTCATGGACAGTAGTAATTGTTTTGGTAGTAACAGCTGTATATCATTTCTTAACCACTAAAACAGTTTTAGGAAGACAAATATATGCAATAGGTGGTAACCCAGAAGCAGCAAAATTAAGCGGTATTAATGTAACAAAGGTTACCTATTTTGTGTTTGCATCTATGAGTATGTTAGCCGCTCTATCAGGAGTGCTATATACATCAAGACTTCAATCAGCAACTACAACAGCTGGTGTGGGATTTGAACTTGATGCAATTGCTGCAGCATATGTAGGAGGAGTATCAACATCTGGTGGAGTAGGTAAAATAACAGGGTCTCTAATAGGTGCCTTAGTAATGTCATCATTGACAAGTGGAATGAACCTAATGGGAGTAAATATATCATATCAATATATCATAAGA
>DATESJ010000069.1:0-2145 GCA_035270885.1 Sedimentibacter sp.
AACCATTCAAAAACAGAAGCTATTGCTGTATCAGTTACGTCTTTCTTTTCGCCAACCCACATATGTTTTTCTTCATTAACATTTCCGTAAAATATAGTATTTGTAATTGGACTTACTCCCATTTTCTTAGCCATTATTTTACCCCTTTCATACCGCCTATTGTCCGATTCTAGCCACTATTTACACTTTAACGGTAAAATGTTCTTGTTGGTAAAAAGTGACTGTGTTTGGCTGAATTATTACTCTGCGATTTTGTAGAAAACCTCGTTATCGCCAGCACTCCAATCATCAATTTCATAATCATCTACTATAACATCTAAATCCAAATCTTCATTCTCAATCATTTGTTTCAATTCTTCTTCATTTTTAACTTCAACAATTCCTTTTCTGTGTCCATATCTTAAATGTCCTTGCAAATAATCTAATTCTTGATATAATTCAAATTTCATTTTTCTATTTCTCCTTTACTTTTCCGTTAATAGTTCCATTATGATACGTCCTGTACTTCGCTTAGAACAAAACAACCACGTCACATTATATGCTATTCCAACTTTGTACATTTCTTCTTGCAATCGTTTTCCGCTAATTTTTGAATACTTGCTATTCCATGTTGAAACATCTGCAAGTGATTTAATTTGTCCGCCATGTTCTACAAGTACAATAAACTTTTTCTTTTCCGCATAAGACCGTCTAACTTCTCGCCAAAATCTCGAACTATCAGGACTGCATAGATTTTGAGCGACCTCGTTTAAATTGCGTTTCCTGTCAACTAATATTTCCGTATTTTCATCATTCCAATAATCAGCAGTATCTAGTTTATGTATTTCATATTCTATATTATGCTTATTGAAATAATCTAGTATATGTTGGTTCTTTTTTTCTCGACTGTCGCAAATTATCATTAGTTACCTCTCTCATGAAAATGGTAATTCTTCCAAATCATCTCCCGGAATATCCATAAATGAATTATCTGTGGTTCGACTATTTCCACCACCACCCGATCCGCTCTGTTTTGATTCGGCAAACTCAACATTTTCCACTGAAATTTCGGTTGTATACACTTTTATTCCATCCTTATTCGTGTACGAGCCTGTTCTGATTTCTCCTGTTACTTCAATTTTCATTCCCTTGGAGAAATATTTCTCAACAACTTCGGCAGTTTTGCCAAATGCAGTACATTGTATAAAATCCGCATCAGGTTCATCATCTCGCTTAAATCTACGATTGACCGCTATTGTGAATTTCGCAAAACAACAAGGTTTATCTCCTTGACTATATCTTATTTCTGCATCACGTACAAATCGCCCTGTTCCACACCATTTATTCATTTATTTCTACCTCTTTCTTTTCTTCTGCAACTTTTTCAGTTGCTAATTTTTTCTTATCATTTTCAACTTGCGCACATTTTAAACACAATTCTTTTCCGTAAAAATCTTTACCCATTTTCGCTATTTCATCAGCAGTTTTTGTGCTAGTTCCAACTATAACCGAACCGCAACATTCACATTTTAATTGTTTCGTAGATGGAATTTTTGTTCTAATCCGTAATGCTTCAACTACGTCCCCGAATGCTTTAACTTTTGCAACATAGATAGTAAAATACTTGTTCTTCCAATTCTCGATATATGGTGTATCGTACAATTTCGATAATGTCTTGCAATTAGTCACATTCATTATCATTGGTTTAACTGAATTATCCACAAATCTGCAAACCGTACAATCTTCTTTTTTGCCTGACGTTGGATTGAATACTTCCTCTTGTCCGACTGATTTAATTTGAACAACTAAATCTTGTCCTGGTTGAAATGCATACGATCCTAAATAGTCAGGATTTTCTAACTTTTTCCAATGTGTTAAATTTTGTTCTGCCATAATCAAACCTCGCTTTCTTTGATACATTTCTCATTAAACCATTCCATTATATCGCACAAAACAAGAACTATTTTTGATTTATTTCTATTCCTATATTCAGATTTTTTTATTTTGTTTGTTTCGTATTCACTAATAATTTTTCCCTCTTTCCTCTAATCCACATAATCATCCGCCAACAAATCGACTTCTCTCGCACCAATTCTGTCATAACCTAGCCACTCATTTTTTACTTTGCAATCGTGATAAATTCCAATTAACTCTCTAAATTTATCA
>DATESJ010000070.1:0-5212 GCA_035270885.1 Sedimentibacter sp.
ACCTCACTTAAGAGCAATTGATGGAATCAATCCTATGGATCAAGGATTCCAGGATGCAATTGAAGGTGGAGTGACATGTGCTGTTACAGGACCGGGAAGTGCCAATGTAATTGGAGGATCATTTGCAGCAATTAAAACTTATGGCAAAAAAATCGATGATATGATTATTAAGGATCCCGTTGCAATGAAAATTGCTTTTGGAGAAAATCCCAAAAGAGTTTATGACGAGCAACATAAATCCCCTGTTACACGGATGGCTATTGCAGCATTATTAAGAGAAACACTTTTCGAAGCTAAAAAATATATGGAAGATTTGGATGCATCAAAGGAAGATCCCGACCTAAAACCGGATTTTGATATTAAACTTCATTCAATGCTACCAGTATTAAAAAAGGAAATCCCATTAAAGGCTCATGCTCATAGAGCAGATGATATTTTTACTGCACTTAGAATTGCTAAAGAATTTGATTTAGATATAACATTAGATCACTGCACTGAAGGACATCTTATAGTAGAAGAGCTAAAGGCTGCAGGAAAGCCATGCTTAATTGGTCCTACATTTGGCTCAAGAACGAAGGTAGAACTTAGAAACAAAAGCTTTGAAACACCTAAAATCTTAACAGATGCAGGAATTAAGACAGCTATTATAACAGATTCTAATGTTATACCTATCCAACATCTCCCTATGTGTGCAGGAATGGCAGTTAAAGCAGGTCTAGCTGAAGAAGAAGCTTGGAGGACAATTACAATTAATCCTGCTGAAATAACAGGAATTGATGACAAAGTTGGTAGCTTAAAGGTAGGCAAGGATGCTGATATAGCAATTTTTAAAGGAAATCCCCTCTTGGATGTAGATTATGAAACAGTTATAACAATTATTGATGGTAAAATAGTATATAAGAATGAAAAGATAAGCATATAATCTAAAGTTATACAAGAAATTTTTCACAAATGGTTGAGAATGAAAGTACAGCAGCTATACACGAATTTATTTATATAATAAGAGATAAAGGGGACGCAAAGCGTTCCTTTTTATATAATGCAGGAAGAAAATAAAACTTTATGCATTCTTCTGCAAAAAAAAACTTGCAAAATGTTAATAAAAAGAATACACTAAGCTGTGGAAAAAAAAGAGGAAGGTATTATGAAGAAAAAAATTATAAATATAGCAGTTATAGCCCATGTTGATGCAGGAAAATCCACATTAGTAGATGCTTTTTTGCAACAAAGTGGCGTTTTTAGAGAAAATCAGGAAGTTGCTGAACAGGTAATGGATTCAAATGATATTGAACGTGAGAGAGGAATAACTATTTATTCCAAAAATTGTTCAGTAATGCATAATGATATAAAAATTAATATAGTTGATACACCGGGACATGCTGACTTTTCATCAGAAGTTGAAAGAATTATGAAAACTGTAGATACGGTTATTTTGTTGGTGGATTCTATTGAAGGGCCAATGCCACAAACACGTTTTGTGTTGCAGAAATCTCTTGAAATAGGGTTAAAACCGATTTTATTAATAAATAAAATTGATAAGAAGAACCACAGAGCTGAAGAAGTAGTTGATATGGTATTAGATTTGTTTATAGAATTAAATGCAAATGACGAACAGCTTGAATTTCCTGTATTGTATGGTATTGCTAAGCAAGGAATTGTTCAATATGGATTGGATGAGGAAAGTGACAATATAATACCCCTGTTCGATACTATTATAAAACATGTACAGCCATATCCTGACAAAGATGCAGATGATTTGCAACTTCAAGTATCATCATTGGCTTATGATGAATATATAGGAAGACTTGGTATAGGAAGAGTTACTGCCGGAACAATCAGAGAAGGTCAGACCGTTTCTGTTTCAAAGCATGATGGCAGTGTTGAAAAGCAAAAAATATCTAATATTTTTATATATGAAGGTTTAAAACGTACTCCAGCAAAAGAAGCATTCAGTGGAGATATAGTAGTTGTATCGGGTATATCTGATATATCCATCGGTGATACTATTTGTAACGAAAACAAAGTAATTCCAATGGAAACCATAAAAATAGAAGAGCCTACCTTGTCAATGAACTTTTTAATCAACACATCACCATTTGTTGGTTTATCAGGCAAATATGTTACAACAAGACATTTAAAAGCAAGACTTGAAAAAGAGTTGGAAGTAAATGTTGGACTTAAGGTTGAAGCATTAGAAGGTGCCTTGGATGGTTATAAGGTATCAGGAAGAGGAGAACTTCACTTGTCCATACTTCTTGAAAATATGAGAAGAGAAGGCTACGAAATAGCAGTATCAAGACCTGAAGTTATATTAAAAAGGGTTGATGGGGTTGTAATGGAGCCTGTTGAAAGAGTAGTTGTAAATGTTCCGGAAATTTATTCTGGGTCTGTAATTTCAAAGCTTAATTTAAGAAAAGGTATGATGGTTTCAATGATGCCTGACGGAAACTATGTAAAAATCGAATATATGGTTCCTACCAGAGGACTATTGGGTTATCGTACAGAATTGATAAATGATTCAAGAGGCGAAGGAACAATTGTAAGAGTATTTGATCACTATGATAAGTTCAGAGGAGAAATACCTCAAAGAACTAATGGTGTATTGGTATCCAACGATCAGGGAGAAGCAATTGCATATTCACTTGGTAACTTGGAAAGCAGAGGATCACTATTTATTAATGCTGGTGAAAAAGTTTATGAAGGAATGATTATAGGTATGAATGCAAGAGGAGAAGATATTACCGTAAATCCTTGCAAGGCCAAAAAACAATCCAATACTCGTTCTTCATCTGCAGATGATTCAATAAAGTTATCGCCACCAAAGGTAATGACTTTGGAAGTTGCCTTAGAATTTATCAATGACGATGAATTGGTAGAAATAACACCCGATGCCATAAGGGTTAGAAAAAGATATTTGACAGAAATTGAAAGAAGAAAACAAGGAAACAAGGTGAAAACATCTAATTAATAAAATGAGATTCTGACGAATCTCATTTTTGTTTACTGTGGATAATTTAAATTTTCTTCTTTAATATTTAAAAGCACTTCATTATAAAATTTAGCAGCTTCATATTTAGCCATATTTAAATTCATATCCTGATAATTTCCGCAAGATTTGGCATCTGCACCGGGAACATCTCCCTTATAATTCTTTATAAAGAAAAACATTTCCTTAATTATTTCATACACATCTAATGATTTTAAATCTCCATTAAAAATAACATAAAGTCCTGTTCTACAACCCATGGGACCTAAATAAATAGTAAGAGAATCGTAAATTTGATGATTTCTTAAGAATGTTGCTCCTATATGCTCAATAGTATGAAGTTCAGCAGTGTTAATAACAGGTTCATTGTTAGGCTCCTTCATTCTTATATCAAAAGTTGTCACAATACTTTCTCCAACTTTATCTTTTCTGGAAACATAAATACCTCGTTTTAATTTTAAGTGATTAACTTGAAAACTTTCTATTTTTTTCATATAAGCTCCTTAATTTGCTTTTATTCTTCTATGTTACAATACCACCCGGCAGAGTTCTTACTTAATATAGTAAAGAATTTAATCTGCATTATGGTGACAATGACATTCTATCCAATAATATGACAAAAGTAAACTAACATTATTGTAAAAAAGTAATAAATGTGATATAATTAATTATACGATCCTATTTAGGAGGATAAATGAAATCAAAAGAATATTTGTTCCTAATGCAAAAAATTTTGCAGCACGTGGATGAAGGAATTCATGTACTTGATAAAAAGGGCAATACTATTATATATAATGAATCAATGTCCAATTTGGAAAAAATGGACTCGCGTGATGTTATTAAGAAACCGTTAACAGAGGTTTTTATAGGATTAAACAGTCAAAATAGCACTCTTCTAAAAGCTTTAAATTTTAAAGTAGAAACAAAAAATTTAAAACAAACATATCTTAACAAGGATGGAAAAGAAATTACAACTATTAATACTACATTACCTGTTGTAATAGATGATGAAGTTGTTGCTGTTGTCGAAATAGCCAAAAACATTACTAAAATAAAGGAAATGTCCAATACAATCCTTAAATTGCACGATGAAATTGGAAAGCCTGAAGTGGCTAAAAACAAAAGAGTTAGGAAGTATAATTTTGATAATATTATCGGTCATTGCAATAACTTTTTAGAGGTGATTGAAAGGGCAAAAAAATCATCTAAAAACTCTGCATCTGTATTTATATATGGGGAAACAGGTACAGGTAAGGAGTTAATTGCACAAAGCATACATTACGCAAGCTCAAGAAAGGACAAACCATTTATTGCGCAAAATTGCGCCGCTCTTCCTGAGTCACTATTAGAAGGATTGCTCTTTGGAACTACAAAGGGCGGGTTTACAGGAGCAGTTGACCGTGCCGGTTTATTTGAACAGGCAAACGGTGGAACTCTTCTTTTAGATGAAATAAATTCCATGCCTTATGAATTGCAAGCAAAACTTCTTCGAGTACTTCAAGAAAACTATATAAGACGAGTTGGTGGTACAAACGACATTCCCATAAATGTAAGAATTATAACTACCTGTAATGAGCATCCTGAGAAAATATTAAAGGATGGCAAATTAAGAAAAGACTTATTTTATAGGCTTAATGTTATTCAAATAAATATACCCCCTTTGAGAGACAGAATCGATGATGTTATTTTGCTTTCAAAAATGTTTATTGACAAATATAACGAAACCTTTAATAAGCAAATTACAGGCTTTTCAGAGGAAGTAAAGGATTATTTATTACAATATAATTATCCCGGTAACGTAAGAGAACTTGAAAATATAATTATGTCAGCTATCAGTATGTGTGATGACAATGAGTATATGTTGGACGTAAGCCACTTTTCCATTCAGTATTCAATAGATTACTTAATAGATGATTATGAAGAAGTTGAAGACAACGGAATTGATAAATACCTAAGCGATTTGGAGAAAAAGATAATTGAGAAGACTTTAAGGAGAACTAACAAAAATATTACAAAAGCTTCAAATGTATTGAAAATTAAGCGTCAAACCTTGCAACATAAAATAAAAAAATACGACATAAGCATGTCTTAGCAAAAAAGAGCAAAAAAGTTTGCACCTTGCTGCAAAAATAATTGCTTTTTTTAATATTTTTATTTAATCAATAAAATGACTTTCTTTGTTTTTATAATTTGTATAAATTATTTTCTTTGAGATAAAATAACGCG
>DATESJ010000071.1:0-2614 GCA_035270885.1 Sedimentibacter sp.
ATGGAGGTTGTGGTGCCCTTTGTAAGAGAAAACATGGGTGGGAATGGCTACAGCATCATGTCGGCTTCAATAATTTTGGGAATTATGATACTCCCTACAATTATTTCAATCAGTGAATCTTCAATAAGAGCTGTGCCAGGCTCTTATGCTGAAGGATCATATGGTCTTGGAGCAACCAAGGAAGAAACAATTTTTAAGGTAGTTCTTCCTGCAGCAAAATCAGGAGTATTAACATCAATTATATTGGGTATAGGAAGAGCAATAGGGGAAACCATGGCTGTTGTTATGGTGGCAGGAAATGCTGTTATGCCTCTTGACAAAATAGAAATTCTTAAACCAATTAGGACACTAACCACCAACATTGTTAAAGAAATGAGCTATGCATCAGGACTCCACGAATCAGCTCTAATATCAACAGGTGTAGTGCTGTTTGTGTTTATAATAATTTTGAATACTTCATTAAGCCTTATAAAATCAAAGGCTCAAAGAAATTAACAGAGGTATAATATGGATAGAAGTATGAATAATTTAAAGAAAAGAAAAGCAAAAGCTATGATATTAAAAGCTTTTGTATGGCTTTGTGGAATATTGACAGTGGGAATTTTAATCTATATACTGTTATTTATATTATTAAGAGGAATTCCAAATATTAATCTTAAGTTTTTGTTTGGAGAATATAATTCTGAAACACTTTCAGCTTTTTCATCTATTGTTGCAACTGTTCAAATGATTGTATTGTCACTTTTGATTTCAGTTCCTATAGGTGTGTTTTGTGCAATTTATCTTGCTGAATACGCCAAGAGAGGAAATAAAGCAGTAAAAGCAATAAGATTGGCAGTAGACACCTTGGCAGGAATACCTTCAATAGTATATGGTTTGTTCGGAATGATATTTTTTGTAAATATACTTGGTTTTAGAGCATCGCTTTTGTCAGGAATTTGCACAATATCAATTATGATTTTGCCGGTAATTATAAGTTCCTCAGAAGAAGCTATAAAGCAAGTTCCCGATACTTATCGCGAAGGAAGTTTAGGCTTAGGCGCAACAAGACTACGTACGGTATTTAGAATAGTGCTTCCAACTGCAATGCCGGGTATTCTTTCAGGAGTGATTCTTGCAATAGGACGAATTGTGGGAGAAACGGCAGCACTTATATTTACAAGCGGAACAAATGTATTGAAGAATCCATCGCTAAACTTGTTTGCATCACAAAGAACCCTTGCCATTCACATGTATATGCTTGCCAGTGAGGGCTTACCTCATTCAAGAAACATGGCATTTGCAACCGGCTCCATATTGATTATAATAGTGTTTGTTGTGAACTATGCAACAACTAAGTTGGCTGGAAGAATAGGGAGGATGAGCAATGATTGATAAATTAAAAATTGAAAATGTTGATTTGTATTATGGAGAATTTCAAGCTCTTAAAAATATAAATATGAATATACAAGAAAATGAAATAACTGCTTTTATCGGACCATCAGGATGCGGAAAATCCACATTTCTTAAAACATTAAATAGAATGAATGATTTAATTGAAGGTGTTAAAATTACAGGTAAAATACTTTTAGATGGTGTAGATATATACAAGGATATGGATGCAACTGTTCTTAGAAGAAGAGTGGGAATGGTTTTTCAAAAACCAAATCCCTTTCCAATGAGTATTTATGAAAATGTAGCATATGGTCCAAAGACGCATGGTATAAAGAATAAAGCAAAATTAGATGAAATTGTTGAAGAGAGTCTACGTTCTGCAGCCATGTGGGACGAAGTAAAGGATCGGCTAAAAAAGAGTGCATTAGGTTTATCAGGTGGACAACAGCAGAGACTTTGCATAGCCAGAGCATTTTCTGTTAATCCTGAAGTTATATTATTGGATGAACCTACATCTGCCCTTGATCCCATTTCAACCATGAAAATTGAAGATTTGCTAATAGAAATCAAAAAGAATTATACAATAGTAATTGTTACTCATAATATGCAACAGGCAACGAGAATATCTGATAAAACAGCATTTTTCCTTCATGGTGAAATTATAGAGTTTGATGAAACTGAAAGACTGTTTTCAATGCCTAAGAATAAAAAAACAGAAGATTATATAACCGGAAGATTTGGATAAAAGGAGGCCAATATGAGAAATAGATTTGATCAAGAACTTGACAAGTTAAACCTTGAAATTATTAAAATGGGGGGTCTGATTGAAAATGCAATTGAATTTAGCGCTAAAGCCCTTATAAATCAGGATCTTTCATTAATTAAAAAAGTCAATGAGTTGGAAATTGAAATTGATGATATGGAAAAAACAATTGAAAGTCATTGTCTGAAACTATTATTACAGCAACAGCCCGTAGCATCAGACCTTAGAATTATAAGTACTGCACTTAAAATGATAACAGATATGGAAAGAATAGGCGATAATGCAGAGGATATAGCAGAAATAGCAAGATTTATAGTTGATCAGAAATTTATAAAAGACCTTGTTCATATTCCGCAAATGGCCGAAGCCACAATCAGCATGGTTAAAAGAAGTGTAGATGCCTTCGTTAACAAAGATAAAGAATTGGCTGAAGAAGTTTGTAAATCAGATGATATAGTTGATAATTTATTTCAAGTT
>DATESJ010000072.1:0-4099 GCA_035270885.1 Sedimentibacter sp.
TTCTTCCTTAAATATATTCTTAATGGCCTGAGTTTCAAATTTGTCATTATACAAAGTACTTGTTCCGTGAGCATTGATATATGTTACATCCTTGGGCTCTATTTTAGCATCATTTATTGCGTTTAATATTGATTTAGATGCGCCTTCTGAGCTTGGGTCAGGACTTGTCATGTGATATGCATCACAGGTTGCTCCATATCCTACAATTTCAGCATATATTTTTGCTCCTCTTTTTACTGCATGGTCGTAATCTTCAAGAACCATAACTCCGGCACCTTCACCCATTACAAATCCATGTCTATCCTTGTCGAAAGGAATAGACGCTCTATTTATGTCAGTAGTTGTTGACAAGGTAGTAAGGGCAGTAAATCCTGCTATTGAGCATGGAGTTATTGCAGCTTCTGAGCCTCCTGCAAGCATTACGTCACAAATACCGTCTTGAATTCTTTTATAAGATTCTCCTATTGCATTGGCGCCTGTTGCACAAGCAGTTACTGTGCTTATATTAACTGCTTTAGCTTTATATTTAACAGCAATTAATCCTGATGCCATATTTGATAACATCATTGGTATAAAAAATGTTGATACTTTGCTTGGACCCTTTGCTAAAAGCTTTGAATGTTCTTCTTCAATAGTATGGATTCCACCTACAGCACTTCCCACAATGCAACCAAATCTGTCTGATTCAACTTTTTCAGTATCAAGACCAGAATTCTTCACTGCAATATCTGCAGCTGCAAGAGCAAACTGGCTGTATCTGTCCATTCTTTTAGATTCCTTTTTTTCCATATAATCAGTAGGATTAAAATCCTTTACTTCTGCTGCTATTTTTACACTGAAATCTGTAGTGTCAAAGCTTTCTATGAAGCTTATTCCGCATGTTCCTTTTTTTACATTTTCCCAAAACAAATCACCGGATCCTATGGGGCTAACAACTCCCATTCCTGTTACTACAACTCTTCTTTTCATTTTTTCTCCTTCTTACCATAATCTATTTTGCGCAGGGCATCTCGCATCTACATATAATATCCACCGTTTACTGATAGAACTTGCCCTGTTATATAAGATGCTTTGTTTGAAATTAAAAATTCAACACAATCAGCTATATCTGAAGGCTCGCCCAATCTTTGAAGGGGGATATTTTTCATCATTTCTGCCTTTAAATCTTCCGGAATTTTATCTGTCATTTCAGTTTTAATGAATCCCGGTGCCACAGCATTAACCAATATATTTCTTTTACCTAATTCTCTTGCCATGGACTTAGTCATACCAATTACCCCTGCCTTTGAAGCAGAGTAATTCACCTGTCCTGCATTGCCGGCAAGACCTACCACTGATGATATGTTAATAATCCTGCCTTGTTTTTGCTTTATCATTCTTCTTGCAATATGCTTGCAGCAGTTAAAGGTACCCTTTAAATTTGTATCAATAACTTGATCGAATTCATCTTCTGTCATTAAAGGAAGTATATTGTCCTTTGTAATTCCTGCATTATTAATAAGCACATCCACCGTGCCAAAATTGCTGTAAGCTTCATCAATAAGTCGTTTTGCATCCTCATAATTGGATATATCACATTTGACAATTATATTTTTCGTTTCTTTGTTAGTAAAGTTATTTATAAGTTCTTCCATTGCATCAGTGCTACTTCTGTAATTTAATACTAAATTATAATTAAGTTCATTTAGTCTTTTAGCTATTACAGCTCCTATTCCTTTTGAAGCTCCAGTAATAATGGCAGTTTTCATCGTTTTTCCTTCCTAACTTTAGTTTTAAGCTCCTGCAAATTGCAGGTATGAATTTAATCCTTGAATGTTTTCAATATTTATTGATTTAACATTTTTATCGATTTTTTTAATAAATCCTGAAAGTGTTTTTCCCGGTCCTATTTCCACAAATGTATTTACTCCGTCAGCAATCATTTTTCTAACACATGCTTCCCATCTAACCGGATTGTAAACTTGTTTTTCAAGCTTATCAGCAATTGTTTGATTTGTTTGGTAATATGTTGAATCAACATTTGATATAACTATATTGTCAGGATTTTTGAATTTTATATTGTTTAAATCTTCTTTTAATCTATCTCCTGCAGGTTTAAGCATTGAAGTGTGAAATGGAGCGCTTACCTGAAGCTTTATAGCTCTTTTAATATTAAATTCTGATGCCTTATCAAGAGCATTGTCAATTGCACTGCTTTTACCACCTACCACTATTTGTCCCGGGCAGTTAAAGTTTGCAGGCTCCAATAAACCATATCTACTTGTTATAGACTCACAAAAAGCAATTGCATCATCATCGGTGCAACCCACAAGGGCTAACATCCCTCCTTCACCAACAGGCACAGTATTCTGCATATAATTTCCTCTTTTATATACCAACTTAACTGCTGTTTCAAAATCCATGGCACCAGCTGCAGTTAAGGCTGAATATTCGCCAAGACTTAATCCACCCATTACAACAGATGAATTATGAGTTTTCTTCAATACCTGGTAAATTGCTAAACACACAGTCAAAAGTGCTGGCTGTGTTATTTTCGTAATACTTAAATCTTCATTTGGTCCTTCAAAGCAAAGTTTGGTAATATCAAATCCTAAAGCTTCATTGGCTCTTTGAAATATTTCTCTACTTTCTGAGAAATTGTCATAAAATTCTTTCCCCATTCCTGCGTATTGAGCTCCTTGACCAGGGAAAACAAAAGCTGTCTTATTCATTACTACCTCCAACAATACATTTTAAATTCTTCATTACTTTTTCTGCTTCTTCAAACATTTCAGTAATAATTTCTTTACAGTTTTGCTCCTTGTTAACCAAGCCTGCAATTTGGCCTGACATTACAGAGCCGTAATCCACATTACCTTCAATTGCAGCCATATAAAGTCTGCCTCTTCCTAAGGCTTCCATTTCTTCTAAAGTTGCATTGTTTTTTTCCAAGTCTTTGAATTTTCTTACAAGTCTATTTTTTAATACTCTTACAGGATGACCTGTCTTTCTTCCTGTTACGGCAGTGTCTGTATCGCTTGCCTTCTTAACTTTATCTTTGTAGTTCTGATGAACTGAGCATTCTTTTGCCAATAAAAATCTTGTTCCAACCTGAACTCCTACTGCACCTAAACTAAATACGGCAGCAATTCCTCTTCCATCACCTATTCCACCTGCAGCAATTACAGGAATATTAACTGCATCAACTACCTGAGGTGTAATACACATGGTAGTTATTTCTCCCACATGTCCGCCTGCTTCGGTTCCTTCACAAATTACTGCATCAACCCCTGCTTTTTCAAAATGTTTCGCAAAAGCTACAGAAGGAACAACAGGTATAACTTTAATTCCTGCTTCTTTCCATATTTTTATATACTTGCCTGGATTGCCCGCTCCAGTAATTATAACGGGAACTTTTTCTTCAATTAATAATTCACTCACTTCTTTTGCATAGGGGCTTAAAAGCATTACATTTACACCAAAGGGTTTGTCTGTCAATTCTTTAATTTTATGTATCTCTGCTTTTATGAATTCAGGTGGATTATTGCCTGAAGCTATAACTCCAAGTCCTCCTGCTTCGGATACAGCTGCTGCTAATCCTGCATCTGATATTTGAGCCATACCTCCCTGAAAAATAGGGTACTTTATGTTAAGTAACTCACATATTGTTGTATAAATCATAACTCTCCTTTAAATTAACAGAAAACGCCTTTACGGCGTCTAAAGTTTTATTTATTAATTATTTTTTTCTGTCAAGTAGTTTACTATATCTCCAACTGTTATTAGCTTACCATAATCATCTTCTTCAATTGTTACTTCTAACTCATCTTCGATTTTGCTTATAAGTTCAAATAAGTCCAATGAATCAGCACCTAAATCGTCTTTAATTTTACTTTGTAGAGTAATTGTATCTTCCTCAACATCTAATTCTTCAACTAAAATTGCTTTAACCTTTTCTAAAATCATCATTTCCTCCTAAATAATATGTCTTATATTGTTTTGATATCTGTATTTATCCAACATCAAATATTTTGATACTCGAAGTATAATACAATATGAATCTCTTGTCAATATTTTTTTTAAAAATAATACGGTGTGGATAACAAAGGGATGACAAAGG
>DATESJ010000073.1:0-3132 GCA_035270885.1 Sedimentibacter sp.
CACTTTCTTCCGTTTACGCCTTCTTCATTTCTATGTAGAGCATGTAGCATTCGATAACCTAGCTTTTGGTAACGTTCTGCGATAGATTTAACAATTTGAACACTTGTTGTATCACTTTTTAAAAGCGATGGAAAGTTGGTGCGGATATTCCATGTTCTCTACAGATATCTTCAACCTTTTGCCCTTTATCAACTTGCTCTAAAACTCTGATTATTTTAGCCTCGCTATAGCGTTTGTCTGTTTTCTGTGTCATATGTTCTATCACTCAATCTTGTACACTTTTTGGGGGCACCTCACTGGCTACACCTGTAACAAAAATCTTTATTGATGCTTCCAATATTTAATTTTAGTTTCCTTTCATCATATTTTTTAATTCGAATAATTCTTTCCAACCAAACAACAGGGCTTTCACTTGCATTTTAAAGTATTTTCGATATGGAGGAATAAAAAAATGCGATAAAAAGCCAGTAAACATCATTGTTATTACTGCAACCCAAGCTGAACCGATTATGCCCCATTTAGGTATAAAAATAAAGTTTAGAATTACACAAATAACTGTTCCAATAATATTTCTAAAGAAAGCATATTTTTGCAAATGTTCCAAAACAATAATATGCCCTGAAGAAGAACTAAGCGCACCACCAACAGTTTTCCATACAAGAACTTGCAAAACTGGAACAGCAGCAATGTATTTTAAGCCATAAGTATAACGAATAACCCAATATGAAATTAAACAAGTTACTAAAGCCATAAGAATGGCACACCAAACTGTTATCCCAAAGAATTTCTGGGTATTAAGATTGTACTGAGTCTCATTTTCTTTTTTCATTTTTACCAAAATAGGAGTAATCGTTTGTGAAATAACATCTGGCAAAAATGAAATAACGCCTAAAAAAATAGCTGCCGTTGCAAAATATCCAACAGAAGAATCATTTAACATATTCTTTATCATCACCTGATCTATTTTTTGATAAATAATAATTGCAGAAGCAGATAATGCAAGAGGAAATGATTCTTTGCACAAATAAACCATTGTCTTTTTACTATAACGCCATGTTCTTATGGAGCCAACGATTTTTTTATAAGAAATGATATAACCACCAGCAACTAAATAAAAATCAAAAGCAGTGGCTGCAATAAAGTAAATAAGCGGAGCTTTCATCCACAGTAAAACGATCTTAATTACAGCACCAATAAGGGTTCTTGAAATCTCGGATTTTACAACGTATTCGTTTTTCACAATTGATGTGAAATAATTACGAATGGTATTAAAAGGAATTGTAAACAAGTACAATGAATAAATTGCGATTACTATTATCGTATTTGAGTCTGCATGTGAAAAAAAAGCTATTGATATAGAAAAAACATAAGCTAATCCTGATAAACACAAACGAGCTAAAAATGAGCTTCCCATTATTTCGTTATTCTGTTCAGGATTTGCTGCTAATTCACGTATTACAATATTATCAAGACCTAACGTTGCTAAAACAGAGAATAGCGTTACAAAACTAATAACATAGTTCATCAAACCATATTGAGAAGGACCTAAATAGCGAGCCACTAAGATTCCAACAAAAAGTGCGCCAAGCATAGTAACTACTTTTCCGAGCATAGCCCAAAGAACATTTCGTAATGCTTTTTGCTTATTCGGAGACAATTTTGACAATACTTTACTTAGCATATTTTAATGTTTAACAGTTGTAATAGAAATGTCTTTGCGAGAAGATGCAGCAACATTAAAAGAATCTAACATTTCCCCAACGGCAATTATTTCTATTGGGACTTCATTTTTTGGAATATCAAACATCTTATAAAGTTTTGAAATTTTACTATGTTGAAAGCCGCATGACAAAGGGATTGAACCAAGTCCAACGTCATGAATGGCATAAATTAAACTCATTGCATACATGCCACCATCTACATAAGCTTGAAAAGGTTCATGATGCAAGAAAGCTCTTAAATTCGCAGTGACTAGAAATGCTACTGTGGGTTCTTCTTCAAAACCTCGAGCACCACCCTGCCATTTTAACAAATCAGTACATTTACTCCCAATAAATTGATGAACTTTCCATCCTTGGCGATTACATGCCGACGGAGTCCTTTGAGCTAAAGTCAATGCTTTATCCAAAAGGTCTTGTGAAGGAACATTTTTTGAAAAATATCTTATGCTGTGTCGACTCTCTAAAAAATGCGAATAGTCAATATTTCTTTCTTTGAGTATATCCTCTTTTGTTCTTGGAATAATTCCAGAAGCAGGTTTGGTGGATATATTAACATCTTTTGCTAATTGATTAAAGAGAGACTCAATTTCAGGAATATTAAAACCGTTTTTCTTTGTATAGAAAATATATTCATCAATAGTTGTTAAAGGATATCTCAAAAATAAAGGATTCTCTTCATGATACAATTGTTTATACTTAATTAAACGTTTTAATAAAGCTAAAACCTTTTCTTGCCCAAATCCTTTTTTGGGATTACGCATAGACATACCTTTCTCTATGATATGATTTTCACGAAGCAATGTATATTCCATTTTTTCACGACAAGAATCGGTATGCATCGATGCGTTATTTTTACACAAGGAACGCCAGAAAAAGAAAGTTTCAAAAAGAAAGGATTCTTGTGTTTTTTTTAAACGTTTTATTATAAGCATTTTTTCCTGCCTGAATTCAAGTCACTAACGCAATCTAATTAGATTTAAAAGGTCTAGCCGAAATGCTACCTTTACAATCGCAAAAAAGGAAAGATTGCATGACTCGATTAGACCAAGAAGAAAGACACCAAATTTATGCCATGAAAAGGGCTGGTTTTTCACAAAAAGCGATTGCCGATGAATTAATGAGAAGTCCTTCCACCATTTGCCGTGAAATTAAGCGAAACACAGGTGAAAGAGGCTATAGACCTAAACAGGCGCATGAAAAAGCTATTGCTAGAGAAGCTAATAAGCCTAAAAGCAGAAAATTATCGTCTTCGTTATTATTCAAAATAAATCAAAAACTAGAGGATGATTGGAGTCCTGAGCAAATTTTTGGGTATTACCAGAATCAAGGCGAAAAGATGCTTAGTCATGAGTCTATTTATCAATATATATGGCGTGATAAAGCAGAAGGCGGTCTACTTTACAAGCACCTT